>CAXBBA010000385.1:0-3135 GCA_963973805.1 uncultured Halieaceae bacterium
TCGGCGGGCAGCGCCTCGAGCTCCCGACGCTCCTTGTAGCTCAGCTTGCGTGGTGGGTCGCCGACGGGAGCTGGCGCTGCTGGCGCCGTGGCAGCTGGTTCCGCAGCGGCGGGTACATCGTTGCCCGTGCGCGGTTGCAGCGGTAGCAGGCGACCGCCCCGGGCCTCCCAGTCGCTGAAACCACCGGCCTGCTCATCCACGCTGCCATCGCCCGGCAGCACCATCAGGCTGGTGACCACGTTGTCCATGAAGGCGCGGTCGTGGCTGACCATCAGCACCGTTCCCTTGAACTCCATGAGCAGTTCTTCGAGCAGCTCCAGGGTCTCCATGTCGAGATCGTTGGTCGGTTCGTCCAGCACCAGCAGGTTCACGGGGCGGCTGAACAGCTGGGCCAGCACCGCCCGATTCTGCTCGCCGCCGGACAGGGCGCCCACGGGGGTGCGCAGGCGCTGGGGTGAGAACAGGAAGTCCCCGAGGTAGGACACGGCGTGGCGTTTGCGTCCGCCGACATCGATGAAGTCGCGACCGCCACAGACGTTGTCGATCAGGTTCTTGTCGGGGTCGAGGCCGGCGCGTTGCTGGTCGCCATAGGCCAGCTCCAGGCCCGTACCCAGGCGCACGCTGCCGCTGTCGGGTTCCAGCTCCCCGGTCAGCAGTTTGATCAGCGTGCTCTTGCCCGCCCCGTTGGGACCGACGATGCCGACGCGGTCGCCGCGCTGGATAAGCAGGGAGCAGTTGTCGATGATCCGGTGACCGCCAAGGGTGACGCTGACGCTATCGAGTTCGGCGACCAGGCGACCGCTGCGGGAGGCTTCTTCGAGGCCAAGGCGCGCGTTGCCCGGGCGTTCGCGCCGTTCCCGGCGCTGTTCCCGCATCGCCTTGAGGGCCCGTACGCGGCCCTCGTTGCGCGTCCGGCGGGCCTTGATGCCCTGGCGTATCCACTGCTCTTCCTCGCTGAGGCGGCGGTCGAAGAGGGCATTCGCGCGCTCCTCGGCGGCGAGGCGCTCTTCACGGAAACGCAGAAAGCCCTCGTAATCGCCTTTCCACACCGTGAGGTGTCCGCGGTCCAGCTCGCCGATGTGCTCGGCGAAGGCCTGGAGAAAGCGGCGATCGTGGGTGATGAGGACCTGGGCACAGGGCAGGGTCAGGAGCTGGGCCTGGAGCCACTCGATGGCGGGAATGTCCAGATGGTTGGTCGGCTCGTCCAGCAGCAGAATGTCCGGGTCCGTGACCAGGGCACGGGCGAGGGCGGCGCGGCGGCGCCAGCCGCCCGAGAGGCTGCCCAGGTCCACATCGGCGTCCAGGTCGAGCTGGTCCAGCGTACTGCGCACCCGCTGGTCGAGGCTCCAGCCATCCACCGCTTCCAGGGCCTGCTGTACCGTCTCGAGAGCCGCCAGATCCGGGTTCGGTGCGGCGGTGAGTTCCTGGTAGCGCCGCAGCAGGTCGCCGGTATCCTCGAGGCCACCGGCCACGAATGCGAACACGCTCAGGCCGTGTTCCGTGGGCAGCGCCTGGTTCAGGCTGGCGATGCGCGTACCCGGGCGCAGCCAGCGTTCGCCGCTGTCCAGAGCCTGGGCTCCGGCGAGCACTTTCAGCAGGGTGCTCTTGCCTTCGCCGTTGCGCCCGAGCAGGCCCAGGCGCTGGCCGCGGCTGATGGAGAGGTCCACATTGTCGAGCAGGACCTGGGTACCGTACTGCAGGCCGGCGCTGCTCAGACGAAGAAGATCCATGGTATAGCGGTTCCGAAGCTGGGAGGACGCGCAGTGTACAGCTGGAGGCGCTTTGTCCCAATGGGGCGGGCTTGGCCGGAGCGAGGAGTTTATGCGATTCTCCGCCCCCCGGAATTCGAGAGTAGCCCATGTCTGACGCCCTCTGGTCGCCGAGTGCCGAACGAATAGCCCGCGAACCCCTCACGGCTTTTGCGCGGCGCTGTGCCGGGCGGGGTGGGCCCGCCCCGGAGGAGGGCTACGCCGCACTGCATCGCTGGTCCGTCGCCGAGGCGCCGGTATTCTGGGAAACGCTCTGGGAATTCTGTGACGTGGCGGGAGATCGGGGTGAGGAGACCCTGCTCGACGGCGATCGTTTCCCCGGTGCGCGCTGGTTTCCCGATGCGCGACTGAACTACGCCGAGAATCTGCTTCGGACCACGGGCAGCGCCACGGCAATCATCGCCATGCTCGAAGACGGGGAGCCGCGGCGCTTCAGCTGGGACGAATTGCGGGCCCAGGTTGCCTGCGTCGCCGCGTGGCTGCGGGACCGGGGTGTGGGGCCCGGGGATCGGGTCGCGGGTTTCATGCCCAATCTCCCCGAGACCGTCGTCGCCATGCTGGCGACGGCGAGCATCGGCGCCGTCTGGTCCAGCTGTTCGCCGGACTTTGGCTTCAACGGGGTGCTGGATCGCTTCGGGCAGATCGCCCCGCGGGTCCTGTTTGCCGCCGACGGATATCACTACAACGGCAAGCGCTGTGATTCCCGGTCGCGGGTCGCGCAGATCACCGACGCCATCGACAGCATTGAGGCGGTGGTGATCGTGCCATTGCTCGACCCGGCTCCGGCGCTCGACGCCATAGCGAAGGTCCATACCTGGCCGTCGTTGCTGCGGGAGGATGCGCCGGAACTGGTCTTCGAGCGCCTGCCCTTTGACCACCCCCTGTTCATCATGTACTCGTCGGGGACGACGGGGGTGCCCAAGTGCATCGTGCACGGCGCCGGCGGTACGCTGCTGCAGCATCTCAAGGAGCAACGCCTGCAGGTGGGCCTGGGGCCCGGCGACGTGTTCTTCTACTTCACGACCTGCGGCTGGATGATGTGGAACTGGCTTGCGTCCGGCCTCGCCTCGGGCGCAACGCTGCTGCTCTACGATGGCTCCCCCTTTGCCAACGAGGGTGAGCGCTTGCTGCAGGCCATCGACGACGAGCAGATCAATGTATTCGGCACCAGCGCCAAGTTTATTGCGGCGCTGGAGAAGGCGGGCAAGAAGCCCCGGGAGACCCTGGACCTGGCTTCCCTGCGCAGCATTCTGTCCACGGGCTCGCCCCTGTCCCACGAGAGCTTTGAGTATGTGTACCGGGACTTCAAAGCGGACCTGTGCCTGTCCAGCATTTCCGGTGGTACGGATATCCTCTCCTGCTTCGT
>CAXBBA010000386.1:0-3102 GCA_963973805.1 uncultured Halieaceae bacterium
TCTGACCCGGAGGGTTTTATCGCGGAGTTCGGACAGCGGCCGATGGTCCATCTTGCGGAACTGGGGGTTCTCGACAGCAAATCCGCCATCACGCACTGTGTGCACGTCGATGACAATGAGATGGCGATCATGGCGGAGGCCGGCGTCAACGTGGCTCACTGTCCGACCACGGCCCTGAAAGTCAGCTATGGGGTGACCCAGGTCGGCAAGTTTCCCGAGATGGTGCAGGTGGGCATCAACGTGTCCATCGGCACCGACGGCAACAACGCGTCGAACTACTCGGACCTTATGCGCGCCACTTACCTGGTGGCGGGGCTGTTCAAGGATGCCCGCACGGACCCGCAGATGTTTCCGGCGGAGAAGGCCTATGAGATGGCTACCCTGGGTGGTGCCCAGACCCTGGGCCTGGCCGAACACATCGGCTCCCTGGAGCCGGGCAAAAAGGCGGATCTGGTGCTCCACGACACGGACCGTCCCGAGTGGCGGCCGCTTCTCAACGTGGTGAACCAGCTTGTCTGGTCGGCAGATGGCGGCGGCGTCCACACGGTTGTCGTAGACGGCGAGGTAGTCGTGGAAGATGGTCGCTGCACGAAGATCGATGAGGCAAAACTGTGGAGCGATGCCCAGCAGATGGGGGAAGCGATCGCTTCCCGTTCCGGGTTGCCTGATGAGGCTAAGTTTCCAACGCTCTAGAGTGGCCGTGCCGCAAATGCGGCAACAGCCTTAGCCCCAGACTTCTTTCGCTTTCTCGTAGACGCCCTGATCGTAGGAGAACTCAACGGTGTTGCCCTCCGGGTCTTTCAGGAAGCAGATGTAGCCGATGCGTTTCGGCATCTGCATGGGACCGAGAGCCAGGCAGCCCGCTTCTTCCGCGCGTTTCGCGATCTCATCGATGCTTTCGCGGCTTGGCATTTCGATACCGATATGGGCGAAGGGCCCCAGGGGCGGGTGTGTGGCCGGAGCGAAGGGGTCTTTGCCCTCATAGAACTCCCCGATCACCAGCAGAAATGGACTCTCGGTATTGGAGGCGTCTCCCAACCATGCGGTAAGACCGTTCTCGTCCTGATCACGGCTCAATACGTCGAAGTGGGTGAACTCCTGATACCAGGCGACGACGGCTTCGAGGTCTTTTACCGCCAGGGCCAGGTGTGTCCACGTGGGTTTTTTGGGTCGCAATTCATGATTGGCTGATTCGCTGCTCATAGCCTGTCGTCCTCTTGGTTAATTCGTTTGTCCTGGCCCTCAAGCGCAGGTCATCAACGAAATTCAAAGCATAGCCCATCGCCGGGAACTGCGACTTAGACTAATCCGCACGAGAAAATGCCTCTTCATGTACGCGGCTGCTTTCTCCATCCACCGATCCCGCGCTCAACAACGCGAACTCCCCGTCGGTGGCTTTTGTGGTGTCGGGGAAATCACCAAAATTCCTGATTGTTGCGCTATTCTCCGGGTTTCCTCAGGGTCCCAAGGCACTGCATTCCTCTTTTTACGAGGCGCTGACAAGACCTATTATTGACCGACCGGGTTCCAGTGTATAGAATTTTGTTTCACGTGTCGTTCCTGCCAAGTGTCCGATCTTTGCGGTTTCGAAGCCGCCTGTTTCGTCGGAGGAGTGCATCATGCACAGTCCCTTGTTGACCAGAGAAATGCTCGAGTCTTTCGAAAGCTCGGTGCGCGAACTGCCTGAGGCGTGCACGCTGCCGCCGGAGATTTATCACCGCGAAGACTTTTACGCCTTCGAAAAGGAAGCCGTTTTCGGTCGCGACTGGCTCTGCCTGGGCCGCGAGGATCAGGTCCCCGAGCCCGGCGATTACCGCGTTGTGGAAATTGCCGATGAGCCGCTCATCCTGGTACGCGACCAGAGCGGCGATGTTCGTGTTCTGTCGGCGGTCTGTCAGCATCGCGGTATGCAGGTGGCCGAGGGGGAAGGCAACTGCAAGTTCTTCCGCTGTCCCTATCATCACTGGGTATACGGCCTTGATGGCGGCCTTCGTGGTGCTGCGCAGATGCAGGAGACCTGTGACTTCAGCCGAGAAGATCATGGGCTGCCGGCCCTGGCTGTCGAGATATGGCAGGGATTTGTCTTCGCCAGCATGGCTGAGAATCCCGAGCCACTGGCGCCGTCCCTGGCGGAGCTGGACCCGCTCCTGGCTCATTACGACCTGACCAACACAACGACCGTGGACGGCAAAACGCTCACGGACCTTCCCTGGAACTGGAAGGTCATGATCGAGAACTTCAATGATCCCTACCATGCGAGCCGCCTCCACGATCCATTGCAGACCTTTGCGCCGAGTGGCATGAGCGACTTTTTTGAGTGGCGTGAGGAGATGAACCATATCTCACGGATTCAGCGTTTCACCGAGATCGATGGCTCCTTCAACCCGACCAAGAAAGCGCTCCTTCCGGTGTTTCCCCAATTGACTGAGGAAGAGCGAAAGCAGGGACTGTTCGTCATCGTGCCGCCGACGCTGGCCATCGCCATCGTCCCGGACCTGGTGGCGTACTTCATCATCAAGCCCCAGGGTGCCAACGGCATCGAAATCGACATTGCCTATTGCTTTCACCAGGGCGCCCTGGAGCACGAGATGTTCGAGCCGCTGTTCGAGATGGCGCAGGCGGGGGTCGATAATTTCAATGTGCAGGATGTCTGGGCTACGACGATGGTCCAGAAAGGCCTGCGGTCTCGTTTTGGGCCAAGAGGTCGATATTCCTGGCAGGAAGCAACGCTTCCCCAGTTCAATCGCTGGCTGGTCCGGCGCTATCGCGATAAGTGGCCCACCTGAAGGTGGCTACAGCTATAGTAACTATCTGCGAGGCGCTCGCTGTGCCCGTTCAGAGTAAGGAGTAAGCCCATGACAACCCCCAATACGCTTATCTTTGTCGATATGCCGTCGGATGATCCCGCAGCCGCTGGTGAGTTCTACGCCAAGGTTTTCGGTTGGAAGAATGAAGGCCGTCCGGAGGGACTGTTCCATCGCATGGACCCCGGTGGCAAGTTCAAGAATCCGGATGGCAGTGACAGTGAGATCGGCAATCTCCATGCCGGTATCTACCACTGCGAAAATGCCCGTCCCCACCCGAATCCCGAAGGCACGGAAC
>CAXBBA010000387.1:0-3099 GCA_963973805.1 uncultured Halieaceae bacterium
GAAGCCCAGCCAGACTGAAGGCCCTGGGCGGTACTGGTTGGCTGGGCTGGCTAGCGCGCCAGTTCCCACCACATGCGACGCAGGGTAAACGGGTGAAGCAGGCGCCATCCACCGAGTCTGGCGAGGGACGCCGTCAGGTGGCGATCCCGGTGCCGGATGGCGTTGACGAGAAGTTCGCCCAGCTCGGACTGAAAGCGCTGGGAAAATATCTGCCGGTGCTCCTCGGTGACGCCTTCCGCTTCGCTGACGACTTCGGCGGCGGCGAGCAGGGCGAAGGCGTTCTGGCGCTGCAGTCCCGTTGATTGGGAAATGCCCCCCGCTGTCATCTCGTAGGCCAGGGTGGTCTCCTGGGAGATCGCGATGGGGCCGAGAGAAGCACAGCGCACCTGCAGCGCATAGTCGTTGCCCGCCTTGAATTCCGGCTTCACGTCCGCCGCTATGCAGGCCTGGGGTCGACGGATGGCGATGTTCATCGCGATGGCCATGGGCCAGGATTGTCCCAGCATCAATTTCAGGGGGTCCTGCAGCAGGGCCGAACTATCACCGTCGTCTCCATACCATTTCGAAGGCCGTTCCTCCTGGGGGAGGTAGACGCGGGCCGTGGCGGCGATGGCGTCGGGGTAGCGCTGGAAGAGGTCCCGGAAAACCTCCAGACGGTTTTCGTCGCTCTCGTCTCCCGCGTCCGTAAATACCACCACATCCTGAGTGGCTGCCTGGGCACCGTTGAAGCGGGCTCGCGCGGCGCCCTGATTGGGCTGCCGGATGACCCGGGGACGCAGGGGATGCTGCGTGGCGAGTTCGGGGGAATCGTCCCGGGAACCGTCATCCACCACGATGACTTCTTCGGGCGGACAGCTTTGGGTCTGGAGGGAATCCAGCGTATGCACGATGCCCGTCCCGGCGTTGTAGCAGGGGATGACGCAACTGAATGTGACCTGGTTCATTCCTTGAGCATTCTCCGACCCCTGGCTACGCACTGTGGTTGCAGCCTTGCAGTATAATTCCGCCGAGTATCGCTTCCGCCCAGCCCTGCGGCAACCACAGATCGCGGGAAAGTGTGCTCCAAGTCACTCAAAAGAGATTAGCTCCGAAGTATGGCCAGCACACGCAGAGCGCTTGTCGAGGTTTTTGTTTCAAAATACCTCACCCTTACGGTTCAGTTTTTCTCTGTCGTAATCATTGCTCGTCTGCTCACCCCGGAAGAAATCGGGATCTTTTCCCTGGGGGCTGCCTTTGTGTCCCTTGCCCACTTACTCCGGGATTTCGGCTCCGCCCAGTATGTGGTGCAGGAGGTGGAACTGACAACGGAGAGACTGCGAGCGGCGCTCGCGGTTACCCTCGGTCTCGGTTGGGCCGTGGCGCTGGTTATCTACCTCGGGGCTCCCTATGTAGCCGCTTTCTACGGCAATGAAGCCACGGAGTCGGTATTGCGGCTGCTGTCCTTCAATTTTTTCCTGCTGCCGTTCAGTACGGTGACCTACGCGTATCTGCGCCGCGAGATGAATTTCTTTCCCTCTGCCGTGTCCGGTGTCAGTTCGGCGGTGGTGGAGGCAATCGTGGCCGTGGTCCTGGCTTTTGCCGGGTTCTCGTTCATGAGCCTCGCCTGGGGGGCGGTGGCGGGCACCGCAACGACGATACTGATCGGTGTTTTCTACCGGCCGCGGGAAGTGCCCTGGTTACCCGGGATCAAGGAACTGGGACGAGTGTTCGCCTTTGGAGGGCGCGTCGGTTTTATCAACGTCATTACCGAAGTCGCCAGACTGTTGCCAGAGTTTGTCCTCGGCAAGGCTCACGGTTTCAGTGAGGTCGGGATGTATTCCCGCGCCTACGGTGTGGTGCGCTTGTTCCGAAGACTCGTGCTCGGCGGTCTGTCCGCGGTGCTTGGCGCGAAATTCGCAATGATTCGCCGGGACAACGAAGACTTGCACCAGGCCTATCTGCATGTGATGGGCTGCATCAGCTGTTTGGCCTGTCTCTTCTATCTCAATCTGTTCATTCTGGCGGAGCCTTTCGTGTTCATCCTGTACGGGGATCAATGGGGGGAGGCGATCGACCTGATCAGGCCCTGGGCCCTGGTGTCGGTTATCGGCTCTTTTACCATGTTGGCGGAGCGTCTCTTGACGAACGTTGGGGAGGTGCGGCGGGTGGTTCGCATGACCCTGATAACGCAACCGATACGCATTGTGGTCGTTGGCGCGGCGTGCATCAAAGGGCTCGAATGGATAGCCCTGGGCCTGGCGATCATGGCAGTGATTCGCGTTGTGGTTTACTACCCACATCTGCGGTCGGTCTTCGCTGTGACGATGAGGGAGCTGGGGATAATGATTGGTCACGCCCTGGCGCCGTGTATCGTGAGCGCGGCGGCTTCGTGGCTCGTCATGACGTGGGCGGAGCCCAGCCTGGGAATGGAGATGGCCTTCGTGCTTGCTTCCTGCGCTGGTCTGCTGGTGTGGGTGCCCGTGGTTTATCTGGTCAAGCACCCGATACAGCAGCACATCTCGGAAGCGTTGGATTGGGCGAGGGAGCGCATCGGCCTCGGGCGCTCAGGCGGGTCCGAAGGTAGCTAGGCGCAGAGCATCGTTGATGTAAGTGCGATCGAGGCAGGAGAGGAGAAGTTACGTGGTCGGGGTGCCCCTCAAACAGCGACTGGCCTGGTATCGCCTTCGGGCGATTCAAACTTACCTTGATGGCCGTTTTCCCGTCGCCAAAAATTTTCTGCTGACGTCATCGCCTCGTTCCGGGAGTACATTGCTCGGTGCGGTCCTGAACGCGATACCCCGGTCCTGCCCCCTTTTTGAGCCGTTGCACCTGCGGAACGTCCCGGAGGCGAGTGCTGCGGGTTTTTCCTGGCGCACCTACCGCGACCCGGAAGTCTCCTGGCCCGAGGGTGAGGCGTTTCTTCACAGCGTTTTTGCGGGATCCACTGTCAACGACTGGACGTCACGGGAGATGGCGTGGCGGGACATCGCTTTTTCCCGTCGGCAGGTGGTCAAGTTTGTGCGCGCGAATCGACTGTTGCCCTGGATCGTCAGTCACTTTTCCATACCGGAACCGCTGCTGTTGATGCGCCATCCCTGCGCGGTGGTGGCATCCCAACTG
>CAXBBA010000388.1:0-3096 GCA_963973805.1 uncultured Halieaceae bacterium
CACCGATACCGCCGACTTCAACCTGCCCGGCCTGCTCCTGCTGCTGTATCGCTACACGGATTCCGAGGGCCTCGATGCATCGCTGCTTCAGGAGATCACTACGGAGGTACAGCGTTTTAAGTACTGGCCCGATGAACTCGAGCCGGTAGCGGAAACGACGGATGCGCAGAACATGGTCACCTGGACCGAGAACCACTACATCCTGTTCAGCTCCTCAGCCTATCTGGCGGGACAGCTGTATCCCGACCACGTCTTTCCCGCGTCGGGAAGTACCGGTCGCGAGCAGATGGAGGCATTTCGACCAAGGATTCTCAAATGGCTGGAATTGCGCTTCGCCAGCGGGTTCAGTGAGTGGCTGTCCAACGTCTATTACAACGAAGACATGCCGGCGCTCCTGGCGCTCATCGAACTCGCCGACGACGAGGAGATCGTGGAGAAGTCCAGGATTGTGCTTGACCTTATGTTCGCCGACATGGCGCTGAACCACTTCCAGGGCAACTTTGGTTCCACTCACGGTCGCACCTATACGCACAAGATGGACGGGACCCGGGACTCCACTCGCGGCGCCATGCATCTGGCCTTTGGTCTGCACACGCAAAAACTCGGTGACATGACCGCATCCCTGATGGCGCTGTCGGACGGCTACCGGGTTCCCGGTGTTCTCTACGAAATCGCCCACGACAGTACCTCCGCGATGGAAAACCGCCAGCGCATGGGCATCAGACTTGAGGAGGCGGACAGCTGGGGCCTGAGCCTGGACCGGCTGGAAGATGGCATGAGCTTGCTGACCATGGAGCCCTATTCCCATCCCCTGTTTGCGGACCTCTTCTACGACATGCTCAACGCCTACGACTGGTGGGGACACCGGGATTTCGCCGCGTTCAACGAGTTTCGGAGCATCCTTGATGACCCCGACTCCCGCGCCGCCCAGATCGAAAACGTGGTGGTGACTCTGTACGACGTAGAGACGCGGGATGGGCTCTACTACTCCAACCAACCTCGCTACACCCATGCCTTTTTGCCCCGTGGCCGCTTTGACGAAACCCTGAAGCAGGAGCAGTGGTTCTTCGCCCGCCAGGGCGACGCCTATCTGGCACTGTGGTCCTCGGATCCCGCCGCAGATTGGGTGGAGAATGCTGACCCCGACGCCTATGGCGGCCAGGCCTACGAAATCATCGCCAACGGACAAAAGACCATCTGGTCTGCGAACTCGGCGATGCCGCCACCTTCGGAGACTTCGCCAGCTTCCGCCAAGCCATCGCGGAGGCTTCCCTGCAAGTGAATGTCGAAGCGCTGACCGTGAACTATCAATCCCCGGCCCAGGGAGAAATCACAATGGGCTGGGACGGCCCCGTACTCCGCCGTGGTGTGGAGTTCCCGCTCACAGACTATCCCCGCTATGACAATCCCTGGAGTGCGGCAGGCTTCCCCGGGTCGGACATCTCATTTCAACACGGTGACAGCTACCTGAATCTGAACTTCGATACCCCTAGCCGCGAAGCCAGTGATTTTATCGACTAGGACTCAACGTGACCGGAGCACCTTCTCTACAATTGGTAGCCACCCCGCGGCACAGGTTGCCTGGGCTGACGCGCATCTGACCTCGCGGATGGGAGGTATTTCCCCTGCCTCTGAATTGTCTTACTGTCAACCAGTGGGGAGCAGCCCCACTCTGCGCTAGAATCCCCGCCTGCCGCTCAGATCACCAACGTTGAATCGCCGGGCAAGGCCGCGACCACAGTCGCCGGATACCCCGTAATCAAGTGACCTTGAGCCCGTAGGCAATGCGAAATGCAGCATTTTTAACAGGGGAGTCGCGAAAGGTCCCTCCCCGGCAGGGTAACCAAAGACTCGACCATACGAGCACCAAGATCATGGAGAACACATCATGTCCGACATACTGACCAATGCCAGCAATTCGATAATCCTGCGGCTGAAGATCGACAACAAGCCGGGCCTGTTTGCCCAGGCTCTTACGGCCATTGGTTATGCGGGGGGAAACACGGGCGCTATCGATATCGTCCGCTATGAAGAAGGCACCATCATCCGCGATGTCACCATCGACACCAACGGTGGCGAGCACGCAGAGGCCATTGCCGAGAGCCTTGAGAACATAGAGGGAATCGAAGTCCTGCACGTATCGGACCGGGTTTTCATCATGCACCTGGGCGGCAAGATCTCCGTAGAGAGCAAGGTACCGATCAAGTCCCGCGATGACCTCTCGATGGCCTATACCCCGGGCGTCGCCCGCGTGTGCACGGCGATTCATGAAGATGTGAGCAAGGCGCGAAATCTCACCATCAAGAAAAACACCGTCGCTATCGTCAGCGACGGTACCGCCGTACTGGGCCTTGGGGACATCGGCCCGGAAGCGGCCATGCCGGTGATGGAAGGCAAGGCAATGCTGTTCAAGGAGTTTGGTGAAGTAGACGGATTCCCCATCTGCCTGAGCACCAAGGACACGGAAGAAATCATCGCCACGGTGAAGGCGATCGCTCCCGGCTTCGGTGGTATCAATCTTGAAGACATCTCGGCCCCTCGCTGCTTCGAAATCGAGAAGCGGCTGCAGGAAGAACTGGATATCCCCGTATTCCACGACGACCAGCATGGCACCGCCGTGGTTCTTATCGCGGGCCTGATCAATGCACTGAAGATCGTCAACAAGGAACCCGGCGATATCAAGGCCGTAGTGACGGGCGTGGGCGCTGCCGGTACCGCCTGTACCCGGATGATGCTGGACCTCGGGGTCACTAATATCATCGGCCTGGATCGAACCGGAATCCTCCACCGTGGACGGGAGAACATGAACCCCGCCAAAGCGGCCTACGCCGAGATGAGCAACCCTCACAACATCCAGGGCGGCCTCGACGAGGCCATGGTCGACGCTGACCTGTTCGTCGGCCTTTCTGGCCCCGGCATTCTCACCGTGGAGCATTTGAAGACCATGGCCCGGGACCCCATCGTGTTCGCCATGAGCAACCCCACTCCCGAGATTCTTCCGGAAGAGGCCTGGCCCCACGTCGCCGTCATGGCCACGGGGCGCAGCGACTATCCCAACCAGTTGAACAACGTCCTGTGCTTCCCCGGCATCTTCCG
>CAXBBA010000389.1:0-3096 GCA_963973805.1 uncultured Halieaceae bacterium
CTTCGAGAGCCGGGAGTACGGCCGCGCCATCCGCCTGATCATGGAACTCGCGGACCGGGCGAACCAGTACATCGACCAGCACAAGCCCTGGGTGCTGGCGAAGGACCCGGAACAGGCCGCTACGGTGCGCGCCGTATGCTCCACCGGCATCAACTGCTTCCGCCAGCTCATGATCTACCTGCAGCCCGTGCTGCCGGCCATGGCAGAGCGCGCGGCCGCCTACCTGCGCTGCACCCTGAACTGGGACGACCGCCATCAGCTGCTGCTCGATCACGAACTCGCGGAGTTCAATCCCCTGATGCAGCGCGTGGACCCCAAGGTTGTGGCGCGCATGGTGGACAGCAATCGCCCTCCGGAGGCCGACGCCCCAGCGAAGGCCGAAAGCAAGGCGAAATCCAAACCCGCCGAGAAAACGCCCGGGAGCGGTGAGTCTTACCTGGATTTCGGGGATTTCCAGAAGGTGGACCTGCGCATCGCCCGCATTGCGGCGGCGGATGCCGTGGAGGGCGCCGACAAGCTCCTGGCGCTGACCCTGGACCTGGGGGAGATGGGCACGCGGCAGGTATTCTCGGGCATCAAGGCCGCCTACCGCCCCGAGGACCTCGTGGGCAAGCTCACGGTGGTGGTGGCCAACCTGGCACCACGCAAGATGCGCTTTGGTGTTTCCGAAGGCATGGTGCTCGCCGCCGGGGAAGGCGACACGGAGATATTCTTGCTCAGCCCCGACAGTGGGGCAACGCCCGGTATGCGCGTGACTTGATACGGATCAAGGCCAGGGCCGGGCTGCCGTTGTTTCTGCCGCCGGCTCTGCCTACCATGGCTTCCGGAGCAAAGCCCTGCTCAGGATCCCCGGCGAATGGATTGAAGATATGCTGACGGATTATTCGCTGCTGCTGATCGGCGCAATCCTCGTAAACAACTTTGTACTGGTACAGTTCCTGGGACTGTGCCCGTTCATGGGCGTATCCAACAAGCTCGAGACCGCCATGGGCATGTCCATGGCCACCACCTTTGTGCTCACCCTGGCATCCGCCTGCAGCCACCTCACCTACCACTACCTGCTCGTCCCCCTGGATCTGACCTACCTCAAGACCATCTCCTTCATTCTGGTGATCGCGGTGGTGGTGCAGTTCACCGAAATGGTGGTGCGCAAGAGCAGCCCCCTGCTGCACCGCGTGCTCGGGGTCTACCTGCCGCTGATCACCACCAACTGCGCTGTGCTCGGCGTCGCGCTGATCAATACGAACCGCAGCCACAGTTTCATGGAGGCCCTGCTCTATGGCTTTGGCGCTGCCCTGGGCTTCTCGCTGGTGCTGGTGCTCTTCGCCGCCATGCGCGAACGCATCGCCGCCGCCGACGTGCCCAGGCCGTTCTCCGGGGCTGCCATCGGCATGGTGACGGCGGGACTCATGTCCCTGGCCTTCATGGGCTTCGCAGGACTGGTGTAGCGGATGATCAGCCTGATCACGGACTCCCCCTTTCTGGCCGCGCTCATCGCCATGGTCGCCCTGGGCGTGGTGTTCGGGGCCATTCTGGGCTTCGCCTCGATTCGCTTTCGCGCCGAGGGCAATCCCATTGCAGACCAGATCAACGCGGTTCTTCCCCAAACCCAGTGCGGTCAGTGCGGCTACCCCGGCTGCCGCCCCTACGCGGAAGCCATCGCCGCAGGGGAAGCGATCAACAAGTGCCCTCCGGGAGGCGAAGCCGGTATCCAGGCTCTGGCAGACCTGCTGGACGTGGAGCCGATTCCCCTGGACGCGGAACACGGCGAAGAGACCGTGAAGTCCGTCGCCTTCATCATCGAGGAGGACTGCATCGGCTGCACCAAATGCATTCAGGCATGCCCCGTCGATGCCATCGTCGGCGCCGCGAAACAGATGCACACGGTGATCAGCGACGAGTGCACGGGCTGTGACCTCTGCGTGGACCCCTGCCCCGTGGACTGCATCGAGATGCGTCCCGTTGCGACGACGCTCGCCAGCTGGCACTGGGATCTGCCTCGCGCCGATGTGGGCCCGGTGATCATCGCCACCGACGGGGGACTCTCCAGCGAGAGTGATCGCGCGGCATGAGACGCATCCATGACTTTCACGGTGGCATCCACCCGCCGGAACGCAAGACCCTGTCCAACGGCAGCCCCCTGCGCCAGGCAACGCTGCCCCCCCAACTGGTGCTGCCCCTGTCCCAGCATATCGGAGCCCCCGCCAAGGCCGTGGTGAGCCCCGGAGAGCAAGTGCTCGGTGGCCAGCGCCTGACAGATCTGGCGGGCCTGCCCATCCACGCCCCCACCTCCGGCACCATCGCGGCGCTAGAGGATCGCGTCATTCCCCATGCATCGGGCATGAGCGCGCCCTGCATCGTCATCGACTGCGACACCCAGGATCGCTGGATCGAGCCGGACCCCTGGCCCGACTACCGCGAGCGTGACCCCGCGGCGGTGGTGGAACGCCTGCATGAGGCGGGCATCGCCGGTCTGGGCGGCGCGGGCTTTCCCACCTTCCGCAAACTGTCCAGCGCTCGCCCGGGACAGATCCGCACCCTGATCATCAATGGCACGGAGTGCGAGCCCTACATTACCGCCGACGATATCCTGATGCGAGAACGGGCCCGGGAACTGGTCCTGGGCATCGAGATCCTCGCCTGGCTCTGCCAGCCCGAGGAAATCCTCCTGGGCGTCGAAGACAACAAGCCGGAGGCGATTCAGGTTCTGGAGCCCCTCCTGGCGAATACATCGTTACCCCTGGAACTGGTGGTTTTTCCGACCAAGTATCCCTCCGGCGGGGAGAAGCAGCTCATAGAGATACTCACGGGGCAGCAGGTGCCCAGCGATGCATTGCCCGCCGACATCGGCATACTCTGCCAGAACGTGGGTACCGCCGTCGCCGTGCATGACAGCATATTGCTGGGCCGGCCCCTCGTGTCCCGGATCACCACGGTAACCGGCGAAGCGGTCGCCAATCCGGGCAACTACGAGGTACTCCTGGGCACGCCCATGGAGCACCTGCTGCAGGAAGCGGGCTACCGCGGCACGGCCCCCCAGCGCCTCATCATGGGCGGCCCCATGATGGGCGTGACGCTCCCCAGCGCCGAGTGCCC
>CAXBBA010000390.1:0-3071 GCA_963973805.1 uncultured Halieaceae bacterium
TTGAGCAGGTCCTCGGCGAGATCCGCGTTGTCCGCCAGGTCCGCAAAGGCGACCTCGGGCTCGATCATCCAGAACTCCGCCAGGTGCCGTGAGGTGTTGCTGTTCTCGGCGCGAAACGTGGGACCGAAGGTGTACACCTTGCTCATGGCCAGGCAGTAGGATTCGACTTCAAGCTGGCCGCTCACCGTGAGGTAGGCGTCGCCCGCGAAGAAGTCGCGGCTGAAGTCCACGGCGCCCTTGTCATCCCGGGGAACATTCGCGAAATCCAGGGTGCTGACCCGGAACAGTTCGCCCGCCCCCTCGCAGTCACTGCCGGTGATGATCGGCGTGTTCACCCAGTAAAAACCCTGGTCGTGAAAATAATTGTGGATCGCATTCGCCAGCACGTGACGTACCCGGGTGATCGCGCCAAAGGTGTTGGTGCGTGGCCGCAGGTGCGCCTGGGTGCGCAGGTATTCAAAGGTGTGACGCTTCTTGGCGATGGGGTAGCTTTCCGGGTCGTCCACCCAGCCCACGACACGCACCGCCGTAGCCTGAATCTCGACGCTCTGCCCCTTGCCCTGGGAAGGCACAAGGACACCGCTCACCTCCACGGCGCAGCCCGTGGTCAGGTGCCGCACCTCATCGTCGTAGTTGTCCAGATCCGCGGGCACCACCGCCTGGATGGCGTCGAAGCTGGTGCCATCGTGGATCGCCAGAAACGAGATGCCGGCCTTGGAATCGCGTTTGGAGCGCAGCCAGCCGCGCACGGCCACCTCTCCTGCGCCTTCCGGCTCCCGGCGGAGCAGATCTTTAACCCGGTCAAATGCGGTCATGGGTTCCTCCCTTGCAAAGGCGCGGAGCATACCCAAAGGTCGCGGCGCTGGCCACGGCTGCACAGGCCGGAGCCGGGGTTCAGAGTGCCGCGGCCTGTTGTTCGCGAATGCTGCGCAGTTGCACGCGATAGCGTTCTTTTTCCACCTCGAAGGCCGAGAGCTCAATCGCCTTGCGAATGAGCCGCTCTGCCTTGCGGTCGTTGCCGCGCCGGTATTCCGCCAGGCCGAGGTTGTAGGCGAGCTGGCTGTCCTCGGGCTGGATTCGCCGGGCCCGCGAGTAGTGATATACCGCGGCGTCCCACTCCCCCGCCGCCATTGCGTCGTCGCCGAGTCCCGCATGGTAATAGGGGTTCAGATCGCGATAGCGCTCCAGGCGCTCCCGCCAGAAGTCCTGCTCCTGGCTCCGCCCCTGGGACTCATACAGCACCATCAGGTTATTCATCGCCGAGCGGTCACTCTTGTCGATGTCCAGGGCGCGAAACCAGACCTGCTCCGCCTCGGCGTACTGGCCCGTGTAGCGGTAAATCGCGCCGAGGTTCACCCACAGGTGAGAGAAGTCCGGCGCCACGGCCAGCCCCCGGACCAGATTGAGCCAGGCGCCGGCCGGGTTCTCCTTCGCCAGGGACTGCATGGCGAGGTTGCTGTAGTGCAGCGCCAGCCCCTCTTCGTCCGAGAGCTGGCGCGTTCCCGCCACCTCCATGCGACTGAGGGGATCGATATCCACGACGAAGTCCGAGCCGTCACGCATATCCACCCGCACATTCACGTGCAGGCGCACGGCGACTCGCTCCCCAAGGCGCTGCCATTCGGGACGGATCTCCACCCACTGGTAGTTGGCCTCGAGTCCCGCCTCGCGCGCGAAGGCCACAAACAGGTGGGCATAGCTCAGGCAATTGGCACTGCCGCGCCGGAACACGGTGCGGGCGTCGCCATCCGCGAAGGGGTCGTATTGCAGCGCGAGATTTCCCGGGCTCTTGATCGCATAGTGCAAAGCCATGAGACGGCTCTGGGGGTTGCTGCTGCTGCGGGTGGAGGTCCTGACAAATTCGCGCATGGCTTCGTTGGTCGCCAGCACATCGTGCTCCGGCAACGCCAGTGCATCCTCAAAGGAGTAGCGCTTGCCGTCGAGCATGAGCGGGGGTATGTCGCTGCTGCTGAAGTCGGGACCAGGCACCACAGTGCAGGCCCCCAGACAGGTGGCGAGGCAACACAGGGCCACGGCGCGCCACCACGCCGACGGAGACAGGCGCCGGTCAGGCGCTATCGTACTGACGCTGCGAGAACTCATCCACCAGCGCCTCCACGTAGGACTGATCCTGAGGGCTGAAACGCCCCGGCTCGGGGCTGTCCATGTCGAGCACGGCGGTGATCACCGCGCCGTCGCGCACGGGCACCACCAGTTCGGAGCGCGAGCGGATATCGCAGGCGATATGCCCCTCAAAGGCATGCACGTCCTGCACCCGCTGGGTCTCGCCCGTGGCCACGCAGGTACCGCACACACCGCGACCGACGGGAATGCGCACGCAGGCGGTCTGGCCCTGGAAGGGCCCCAGCACCAGCTCGTCACCGCGCAGAAAATAAAAGCCGACCCAGTTGAGACAGGGCATCAGCTTATTCAGGAAAGCGGAAAAGTTCGCCGCGTTGGCAATCAGGTCGGATTCACCGGCAAGAAGCCCACCGAGCTGTTGCCGGGCCTCAGCAAGGCCCAGCCGTGGCGCCCAGCGATCTTCCGGGGCCGCCTCGGCCATGGCAGATACATCACTCATGGCTTCATTATGGTGCAACGCATCCCGCGGCGCCAACCGCCCCCGTAGCCGCTGTCAGCCCGCGTCCAGCTCCCCGTGCAGCGCCACAAACTGCCCCGTGAGCTTGTGGGAAGGCGCCAGGTCCACCAGGGGGCGCTGCTGGTGGTGGGACTCCCGCATCTTCACGGAGCTGCCGATGTAGGTCGCCAGCACCGGGAAACCCTCTTCTTCCAGCTCCGCCACCAGTTCCGCGGGCAGGCGCGCCTGGGGGTTGAACTGGTTGATGACAATGCCCTCGACCACCAGGTCTTCGTTGTGGTCCTCCTGAAGCTCTTCGATATTCTCCATCAGCGAGTACAGGCTCTGGCGGGCAAAACTGTCGCAATCGAAGGGGATCAGTAGCCGATCTGCCGCGATCAGCGCCGATTTGGAGTAGAAATTGAAGTTGGGTGGCGTGTCGATGTAGATCCGGTCGTACTCCTCCTCGAGCTTGGCCAGGGCATCGCGGAGC
>CAXBBA010000391.1:0-3070 GCA_963973805.1 uncultured Halieaceae bacterium
GAACATGTTGTTGGTGTCGGTCACCGCGACGGCGGGCATGCCCTCCTCCGCGACGCGCTTGGCCAGGGGCTTGATACGCACCAGGCCATCCGTCAGAGAGTACTCGCTGTGAACCCGCAGGTGCACAAAATCCATCGTTGATTCCACCATAGTCAGGACTCTCCGGAACGCAGGGCATCGCGCACGGGTCCGAAGCTGCGGCGGTGCAGCTCGCAGGGACCGTGGCGCGCCAGAGCGTCGAGGTGCGCTGCCGTAGGATAGCCCCGATGACGCTCGAAACCATACTCCGGCCACCGCGCGTGGGCCTCATCCATCTCCCGGTCCCGCTGCACCTTGGCAACGATGGACGCCGCGGCGATCTCGGCAACGCGGGCATCGCCACGCACCACCGCCTCCGCGCGGTAGCGCCAGGCCGGCAGCTGGCGACCATCCACCAGGGTCAGGTCGGGGACGATCCCCAGGGCCTGCACCGCGCGCTCCATGGCGATCAGGCTGGCCTGGAGGATGTTGTGCTCGTCGATCTCTTCCGGCGATGCCCGTCCCACCGCCACAGCGGTGGCCTGTTCATGAATCTGCGCCGCCAGGGTCTCCCGGCGTCGGGCGCTCAGCTTCTTGGAATCGTCCAGACCCGCAATGGGTCGCCGGGGATCAAGGATGACCGCCGCCGCCACCACGTCGCCCGCCAGGGGGCCGCGCCCGACCTCGTCGACGCCCGCGACCGTCGCATCGATGGCCAGGGACGCCCGGACCTGCTCCCAGACTTCAGCCACGGCCACAATCACCTCCCTGCAGGGCGGCGGTCAACACCGCCCCTGTCTCGGCATCGAAATCCCGCTCCAGCGCCTGGCGGGCGGACTCCAGGGCCTGCACCTGCTGCTCTCCGGCATGCAGTAGCTCTTCCAGCGCCAACGCCAGCCCCGGCGCTGTCAGCTCGTCCTGGAGCAGTTCCGGCACCACCGCCTTGCCGGCGAAGATATTCGGCAGGGCCACATGGGGGGTAACCGCCATGCGCGACAGCAACGTCCAGGACAGGGGCGCGACGCGATAGCCCACGGCCATGGGCCGACGCAACAGCATCGCTTCAAGGGTGGCGGTGCCCGACGCCAGGCACAGCACATCCGCCGCGATCATCGCATCGCGGGACTGCCCGTCCAGCAGGCGCACCTGGTCCGCCGCCCCCGCAGCCTGCAGCAGCTCGCGACACTGAGCCAGACGCTCCGGACCCGCCGCGGGCATGATGAGCTCCCGCTCGGGATCCCGGGCCTTCAGCATCAGGCCGGCCTGAATGAACAGGGCTCCCAGCTGGCTGACCTCGCTGCCCCGGCTGCCGGGCAACAGGGCAATCACCTTTCGCTGCGGCGCCACGCCCAGCGCCTCGCGCACAACTTCGCGCTCGGGGACGTCGGCGAACTCCCGCGTCAGAGGATGGCCGACGTAGTGCGCATGCACCGGCACGTCACGATAGAACACCGGCTCGAAGGGAAACAGACAGAGAATATGATCCACCGCGCGCGCCACGCTGTGCACGCGGCCGGGACGCCAGGCCCACACCGTGGGGCTCACCAGTTGCGCCGTGGTGACACCGCGGCGCTTGAGACGGCGAGCCAGACCAAGATTGAAGTCCGGCGCGTCGATGCCCAGGAACAGGTCCGGGGGATCGTCACACCAGCGCTGCGCAAGGCGGCGGCGCAGGCGCAGTAACTCGGGAAGACGCCCCAGGGGCTCCACCAGTCCCATGACCGCAAGGCGTTCCATGGGATAGGCGCTTTCCAGCCCCTCGGCACCCATCGCTTCACCGCCGATGCCTTCAAACTGGATCTCTCCGGGTCCCAGGCGGTTCCTGAGTGCCTCCATGACCCGCGCACCCAGCAGGTCCCCGGAGCGCTCACCGGCTACCAGCGCAACGCGCAGGGGCCGCTGACCGGCGGCGGAGCTGGCGTGTTCCCCCGGTTCCCCCAGGGACTTAGCGGACGATGCCACGCTCGGAGGCGCGAATGGAATCGATGAGGACTTTCACTTCCGGCGTATCGCTGAGCATGGTTTCAAGGCGCTGCACTGCGATATCCAGCGTGAGGCTCTGGCGATAGAGAATCTTGAAGGCACGGCGCAGCTGACTGATCGCCGGGTCCGAGAATCCGCGGCGACGCAGGCCCTCGGTGTTGATGGTTTTTGCCTCGGCGGGGGATCCGGAAACGGTGACATAGGCCGGTACGTCCTTGCCAATGGCGGTCTGCATGCCGCTGAAGCTGTGGGGGCCGATGCGACAGAACTGGTGTACCAGCGTATAGCCGCTGAGAATCGCCCAGTCTCCCACGTGCACGTGGCCTGCCAGGGCAACATTGTTGACGAGAATCGTGTGATTACCGATCACGCTGTCGTGGCCGATATGCACGTAGGCCATGATCAGATTGTCGTTGCCGATCACCGTCTCGCCCCGATCCTGCACCGTACCCCGGTGGATCGTCACGCCCTCGCGGATCGTATTGCGATCCCCGATGGTCAAGCGCGTGGGTTCATTGCGGTACTTGAGGTCCGGCGTCGCATCGCCCACCGAGGCAAACTGATAGATATGGTTCCCGGCGCCAATCGTGGTGGGGCCGCGAATCACCACATGGGGCTCAATGATCGTACCGGGACCGACTTCGACGTCGGGGCCAATGATAGACCAGGGCCCGACGGTGACGTCATCCGCCAGCCGGGCACCGGGATCAACGATGGCCTGGGGGTGGATCATGCGGGCCGGTCAGCGCAGAGGATCGTCGCGGAGGCGCAGCGCTCCCCGTCTACTTCGGACTGCACTGCGAACTTCCAGATGCCGCGCTTTTCACCAAGAATCTGGGCGTGCAGGTAGACCCGGTCACCCGGGACACAGGGGCGTTTGAAGCGCAGATTGTCCGCACCGACGAACATGTAGATGGAGCCATCCGCCGGCGTCTTGCCCATGGTGTGGAACCCGAGCACGCCCGCAGCCTGGGCCATCGCCTCCACCAGCAGTACACCGGGAAACACGGCGTTGCCGGGAAAATGGCCATTGAAGAAGGGCTCGTTGATGCTGAGATTCTTGTAGGCG
>CAXBBA010000392.1:0-3068 GCA_963973805.1 uncultured Halieaceae bacterium
GCAGAGATGGCGCCCCAGAGTATGCCGCTGACGCCCGCAACCCGCCCCGCGAGGCTCAGGAGTAGCACCGCGGCGATGCCGATAAGCAGTCCGCCGACCGTCGCCATCCACAGTTCATTGGTCATGGAATTCGATCCCGGGCCATGGCAAAGGGGCGCTATCTTGATCGCGCGTCGGTCAGATGACAAGCTGCGGCGTTTTTTACGCGCCGGAATCGAGAGGTGAAGGGAATGGCAGTAGCTGAGAATGGGAGCGCCGCGGAGCAGTCCGCCATCACGGACGGTGGCCGCTTGCAGTTGCTGCGCTTCATTCCCTTTCGGCGTCGTGACCTTTTGTCCATGCTCCGTGAGGAGGAGATGTTGAGCGAGGACGCGCTCGCGGGCTTTGACGAGGGTGTTGAACAGATCGAAGGGGCCTTCGCAAAGGAATTCCACGCCCTGCGCGAGCAGATCAAGGATCGCTATGCGCCGCTAGACCCCGACGCGGATACGCGCCTGATGTCTCCGGGTGACGACGATCTGCGGGAAGAGTCGCGGGAGCTGGCGGAGGCGCTGGCGGATCTCCTCAATCGCGGCAACTACGAAGTGCTGACAGAGGCGGACCTGCGCCGGGCATTCCGCCATGCGTCCTTGTTTCAGGTGCGTCTGCGGGTGGATATGAAGGACTTCGACGACGTCCTGCTGTACTGCCGGGGGGCCAGTGAGCGGAGCGAGACCGTGACTTCGATTTTCGGTCTCTGGAAGCGCCAGCTGCGCTTTATCAACTACGAGCGCGTGGTGCTCTATCTGCGCTTCGCGGACCGCGGGCAGGGCGGGAACAGCGAGCTGCCTCCCGGCCGGGTCATGATCAAACTCTTCCAGAACGTGCCCGATGCGGACCTGGAAATGCTGTTTCCCAATACCCGGGTGGGGATGCGCTGGATCGACCGCTTGCTCATCGGGGTTCCGGCCCTGGCCAGCGGCGTGGTGGTGGCTACGACCAAGCTCGGCGCGCCCCTGCTCCTCCTCGGTACCCTGCTGGGTTTCTGGCTTGGGCTGCACAGCGAGCCCGTGACCCTGGACAAGGGCGGCCTGCTGGTGATCGGAGCCGGCCTTGGGGCACTGGGTGCCTACCTCTGGAAGCAGTGGTCCAGCTATCGCCATCGCAAGGCGCGTTTTCGCCAGATGCTGACCCGCAATCTGTATTTCAAGCTGCTGGACAACAACGGAGGCGTGTTGCTCCGGGTTCTGGACGATGCGGAGGATTCGGAGTGCAACGAGGCGTTCGTTGCATTCTATTTTCTCCTCGCGGCCCCGGACGGACTCACCGCCGAAGAGCTGGATCAGCGCGTCGAGGCGTGGTTTTCCCGTCGCTGGTCGGCGCATCTGGACTTTGAGATCGATGATGCCCTGAAGAAACTCGCCACCCTTTCGCTGGCGCAGGAGGTCGATGGCCGCTGGCGCGTGGGCGCCAGCGCTGTGGCGGCATCGTGAGGCCGGGGCATCACCAGGGCGTCCCGGCGGAGGGGGAGGGGAAGGCGCCGGACCGCGCCCTGTTTCGGGCCATCGCCGAACGCCTGGGACCCGTGCTCCGGGACAACCGCCGCCGCGTGATCCTGGCGCTGTTGTGCCTGCTTGCGGCGAAGGGCGCGATACTGCTCATACCGTTCCTGCTCAAGGCTCTCGTCGATGGGCTGGAGGCGGGTGCCCAGGCCACACCGGCAACGCTGGTGCTGCTTCTGGTTCTGGCCTATGGGGGGGCACGCTTCGCCAACACGCTGTTTGGGGAGCTCCGGGACACCTTGTTTGGCCGGGTGACGGAGCGCGCCATGCGCCGCATCGGGCTGCAGGTGTTCCGCCACGTTCACAGTCTGGACCTGGATTATCACCTGCAGCGGCGCACGGGCGGGCTGGCCCGGGACATCGAGCGTGGCACCTCGGGGATCAGCTTTCTCCTGCGCTTCTTCATCTTCAACATTGCTCCCACGCTGTTCGAGATCGCCATGGTGGCGGTCATTCTCATGCTTGCCTACGGCCCCCAGTACGCGCTGATCGTGCTCCTCAGCGTCGTGATCTATGGTCTCTATTCATTTCGTGCCACGAGCTGGCGTACGCAGTTCGTGCGTGAGATGAACAGTGCCGACTCGCGCAGCAACACCCGGGCCGTGGACAGTCTGCTGAACTACGAGACGGTGAAATATTTTGGCAATGAGGACTTCGAGGCCCGGCGCTACGACGAGTCCCTGGCGGATTGGGAGGCGGCGCGGCGGCGCAATCGTCTGTCCCTGTTTGCGCTGAATGGCGGCCAGGCGCTGATCATCGCTCTCTCCCAGATGAGCATGCTGGCCCTCGCCGTATTGCAGGTGCGCGCCGGAGCCATGTCCCTGGGCGACTTTGTGCTGATCAACCAGTTCATGCTCCAGCTGTTCATGCCCCTGGGTTTTCTCGGCTTTGTCTACCGCGAGATTCGCAGTTCCCTGGCCAATATCGAGCAGCTGTTTGCGCTGCTGGATGAAAAGCCTGCGGTCGCCGATCGGGCAGACGCCTCGGAGCTGCGCTGGGAGCGGGGCGTGGTGGAGTTCTGTGACGTGTCCTTTGCCTATGACAAGGAACGGCCCTTGCTGCGGGATATCAGCCTGCGCATTGCTCCGGGAGAGAAAGTGGCGGTGGTCGGCGCCAGCGGTGAGGGCAAGTCGAAGCTGCTGTTGCGCTTCTACGACCCGGATCGCGGTCGGGTGCAGATCGATGGCCAGGATCTGCGGGACGTGACCCAGGCTTCCCTGCGGCGCGTCATGGCGATCGTTCCCCAGGATTGTGTGCTGTTCAACGACACCCTGGGGGAGAACATCCGCTATGGCAATCCCCAGGCGGACGATGGCGCGGTGGCGTCGGCGATCGACGCGGCACACCTGCGGTCCTTTGTGGAGCGCCTTCCCGACGGTCTCGACACCCTGGTCGGGGAGAGGGGCCTGCGCCTCTCCGGGGGCGAACGCCAGCGCGTGGGGATTGCCCGGGCGGTGCTCAAGGGGGCCCCGCTGCTGGTGTTTGATGAAGCGACCTCCAGTCTGGACAGTCGCTCCGAGGCCGCCG
>CAXBBA010000393.1:0-3063 GCA_963973805.1 uncultured Halieaceae bacterium
CAAGTCCGCCCACCCCTACAAGCGCTGGCTGAAGGAAAAGTCCCAGCGCATCGTGGGCAGCTTCGACGGCGAGGTCGCACCGGGCATCGGGCCGGACGATCTCCCCGCCTACATGAAGATGTTCCAGGTCAGCTTCGAAGAGAAGGACCAGGTGCTGCGTCCCCTCGCGGAGTCGGGCAACGAGGCCGTGGGTTCCATGGGCGACGACACGCCCATGGCGGTGCTGTCCCTCAAGCAGCGCTCGCTGTATGACTATTTCCGGCAGAAGTTTGCCCAGGTAACCAACCCGCCCATCGATCCCCTGCGGGAGGCGATCGTGATGTCCCTCGAGACCGACCTCGGCATGGAGCGGAACCTGTTCGAGCTGGCGGCGGACCACGCCGACCGGGTGATTCTCAGCTCCCCCGTGCTCTCCCAGGGCAAGTTCAACACGCTGGTGAATCTCGATCGGGACGGGTTCCGGGTCGCCGACATCGACTGCAGCTTCGACCCCGCCGAGACGGACCTTCGCAGCGCCCTGGAAGCCCTGCGGGAAGAGGCGGAGGCCGTCGTGCGCGCGGGCAACACCATTCTCGTGCTTTCGGACCGGCGCATCGAAGACGGTCGCCTGCCCGTGCACAGCCTGCTCGCCACGGGGGCGATCCATCACCACCTGATCCGCTGTGGCCTGCGCTGCGATGCCAATCTGGTGATCGAAACCGCCAGCGCCCGCGACTCCCATCAGGTCGCCTGTCTGCTGGGCTTCGGCGCGACCGCGGTGTACCCCTACCTGGCGTACTCCGTGCTCGAGGATCAACTGCGCAGCGGTGAGCTCCTCGGCGAACCCAGCGCCTGCTACAAGAATTATCGCCGCGGCATCAACAAGGGCCTGCTGAAGATCATGTCCAAGATGGGCATTTCCGCCGTGAGTTCCTACCGCGGTGCGCAGCTGTTCGAGGCCGTGGGTCTGGCGCCGGAAGTCGTGGACCTGGCGTTCTGTGGCGTTGCCAGCCGCATTAGCGGCGCGCGCTTCGAGGACCTGCAGGAAGACCAGCAGGCCCTGGCCCGCCTGGCGCGCAGCCCGCGCAAGGACATCAGCCAGGGTGGCCTGCTCAAGTACGTCCATGGTCAGGAATACCACGCCTTCAACCCGGATGTGGTGCTCGCCCTGCAAACGGCCGTGGCCAGCGGTAGCTACCGCGATTACCAGCGCTACGCGAAGCTGGTGAACGACCGCCCCGTGGCCACGCTGCGTGACCTGCTGGCGCCCGTCGCTGACCGCGAAGCAATTTCCGTGGACGAGGTGGAGCCCATCGGCGATATCATGCGCCGTTTCGACTCCGCCGGCATGTCCCTGGGAGCCCTGAGCCCCGAGGCGCACGAGGCGCTGGCCACGGCCATGAACCGCGTGGGCGCCCGTTCCAACTCCGGTGAAGGGGGCGAAGATCCCGCCCGTTTCGGTACGGAGCGCGTATCCAAGATCAAGCAGATCGCATCGGGTCGCTTCGGTGTGACACCGCACTACCTGGTGAATGCCGAGGTCCTGCAGATCAAGGTGGCCCAGGGCGCCAAGCCCGGTGAAGGTGGCCAGCTGCCCGGTGGCAAGGTGAATGACCTCATTGCCCGCTTGCGCTACTCCGTGCCCGGCGTGACGCTGATTTCGCCGCCACCGCACCACGACATCTATTCCATTGAGGATCTCGCGCAGCTGATCTTCGACCTCAAGCAGGTCAATCCCGAAGCGCTGGTGTCCGTGAAGCTGGTGTCCGAGCCCGGCGTGGGCACCATCGCCGCGGGTGTCGCCAAGGCCTACGCGGACCTGATCACCATCAGCGGTTACGATGGCGGCACGGCGGCCAGTCCCCTCACCTCCATTCGCCATGCGGGCTCGCCCTTCGAGCTGGGTCTGGCGGAAGTGCAGCAGACCCTGCGCGGCAACGGCCTGCGCGGCAACATCCGGCTCCAGGCGGACGGCGGCATGAAGACCGGCCTGGACGTGATCAAGGCCGCGATTCTGGGCGCTGAGAGCTTCGGTTTTGGCACCGCGCCCATGGTCGCCCTGGGCTGCAAATACCTGCGCATCTGTCACCTGAACAACTGCGCCACGGGCGTGGCGACGCAGAACGACCGCCTGCGCGACGACCATTTCAACGGCACCGTCGAGATGGTTGTGAACTTCTTCTCCTTCGTCGCCGAAGAAACGCGGGAATGGCTGGCCCGCCTGGGCATGCGTTCCCTCGAGGAACTCATCGGTCGCACGGACCTGCTGCACCGCCTGCCCGGCGATACGGCGCGGCAGCGCTGCCTGGACCTGGCGCCGATCCTGCACAAGCCCGTCGAGGCCGAGGGGCAGCCCGAGTTCTGCCAGATGGCGTCCAACGACCCCTTCGACCGCGGAGAGAAAGCGGAAGAAATGGTGGCGGCCACCCTGGCGGCGATCGAAAACTGCGAGGGTGGTGAATTCCACTTCGAAGTGACGAACTGTGACCGTTCCATCGGCGCGCGCCTGTACGGCGAGATCGCCCGGCGCCACGGCAACCAGGGCATGGAAGTCGCGCCGGTGGTGCTGCGCCTCACCGGGACCGCGGGCCAGAGCTTCGGAGTCTGGAACGCCGGCGGCCTGCACATGTACCTCGAAGGGGACTCCAACGACTACGTGGGCAAGGGCATGGCCGGCGGCAAGCTGGTCATCTATCCGCCCCGGGGTAGCCGTTTTGCCTCCCAGGACGCCACGATCATCGGCAACACCTGTCTCTACGGTGCCACCGGTGGCGCGCTCTACGCCGCGGGTATCGCCGGCGAGCGCTTCGCCGTGCGCAACTCCGGCGCCCATGCGGTGGTCGAGGGCGCGGGGGACCACTGCTGTGAATACATGACCGGCGGCTGTGTCACCGTGCTCGGTGAAACGGGCGTGAACTTCGGTGCGGGCATGACCGGTGGTTTCGCCTATGTGCTGGATCAGCAGCGTCAGTTCATCGACCGCTACAATAGTGAGCTGGTCGAGATTCACCGGGTCAGTTCCGAGTACATGGAAGCGTATCGGACGCACCTGCGCGAGATCATCGCCGAGCACGTGGAAGAGAC
>CAXBBA010000394.1:0-3057 GCA_963973805.1 uncultured Halieaceae bacterium
CTCTCCCCGGAAGTAGAAACTCAGCACACCGGCGACATCTTCGCCGCCGCTTCCTGACACCCCGGAGCACAGTGCCTCATCATCGGTTCCGCCGACCGCGCTGCCATCGGCGGTCTGGCGAATCATCATGCAGCGACAGTCATCGCCAAACTCTTCCTTGAGAATCCTCAGGTAACGCCGGGAAAAAACGGGCGTCCCGAGATTGCGCACGCTCTCGGAGTAAACGCGATACAGGCGATCCACTTCATCCGTCTCTTCGGAGTAGAGGCCTTCCTTCAGGGCCTTGCGCAGCATCGCGCGCTGGCGGTTCGGTATCGCTTTCAGATTCGCCGCGTGATCCGGAGTCAGGGTCTTGCGGAACGTCACATACAGATCCTTCACGGGCCACTCGCCGCTCGCCGCATCGCGGTTGCGCAGCTCCAGGGTCCCAGTGTTCAGATCCCGGACCAGCTCACAGGCATGTTCGCGCAGCGCACGGGCGCTGGCCTCATCGCTGGCGAGCACCCCGCCGTACACGGCGAAGGGCAGGCTGCTCAGGCGACGTCCAAACAGAAGACTGCGCACCTCCGCCAGGGGAAGGACTCCGGTGACCGCGCCATCGCGCCGCGCCAGCAGAAAGTGCGGCCTATGGGAAAAGCTGCGCTGCAACACGCGCGACCAGGGATAGCGATGGAAGAAGGTGGCGTCGGGGTGTTCACCAACGAACTGCTCCCAGCACTGTTCATCCTGCGGCCCGGCTTCGCAGATCTGCAGCGTCATGGTTTGCGCACCTCGCCGAGGTCCGCCGCGGTACCCGCGATGTCGTCTGCAAACACCCGGTCCATGCGATCCCAGGAGAAGTCCTCGAGAAGTTGATGCAGTCGGGACTCCATGCGCGACAGGTTCAGGTAATGGCGGAACCGGGTCTTGAATCCCACATCCGGCACCTTTGGTTGTTCCGGGTCCACCTCCCAGGGGTGAAAATAAAAATGCGTGCTTCGCTCATCCCGGTGGTTGACCCGATGCAGAGCCCAGCGGGAGAAGGCATAGGGAAACAGGCGGAACCACCCTCCTCCCCCACAGTTGATGTTGCGGCGGAATATCTGCACCGTCGAGACGGGGATCTCCGTAATTCGGCCCTGGGCGGCGCGAAAGCTGAATCGGGGGGCATCGGGCATTCCGTAGAGATCATGGCGGATCGGCGCGATGCTGGAACTGTAGGCATAGCCCTCGTCCGCGAGCACGTCGAGGGCCCACAGATTCGAAGCGCCAATGGAGTAGCTCGCGGCGCGATATCCGCGCACTTCGACGCCGCCCGTGTCCTCGAGGAGCGCCCGGGTCCGCGCGATATCCTGGCGAAACTCCTCCGGCGACTGGGTGGTCACACGGGTATGCTGCCACCCGTGGCTTGCCAGCTCGTGACCATTCGCCACGATTTCCCGGACCATGCCTGGATGACGCTCCGCGATCCAGCCCAGGGTAAAGAACGTTGCCTTGACCTTGTGTTCGTCGAAGAGGGCGAGGATTCGCGCCATGTTCTGCTCGACGCGCATAGGCGTTGACTCCCACGCCTCTCGCGCCACGTGATTTTCGAACGCGGAGACCTGAAAGTAGTCCTCCACATCGACGGTCATGGCGTTCGTGCGCATCAGATAGCCTCGCGTCGCTGCTGCAGCCAGGTGCTCAGGTGCCCGGCGATACGCACCGCGGCCTTGCCATCCCAGAGCTGGGGCTGCCTTCCCGCCTTGCCGTCGCCGCCCATCAATTGCTCGTAGGCTTCGCGGATGTCCTCGGGCATCGTGCCCACCACGGTATTCGTACCTTCGGACACGGTGATTGGCCGCTCCGTGGACTCCCGCAGTGTGAGACAGGGCACGCCGAGCGCCGTGGTCTCCTCCTGAATGCCGCCGGAATCCGTCAGCACAAGCGCCGCGTCGCGCATCAGTCCCAGCATCTCGCGGTAGCCCTGGGGTTCCAGAAGCGTGACTCCTGCATCGCGCAATTCGTCCATCAGTCCCAGCGCCTCCAGACGCCCCCGGGTCCGGGGGTGTACGGGGAACACCAGGGGCGTGCGCTCGTGGATTTCGAGGAGCACGCCCAACAGCCGGCGGAGGGTCTGGGGGTCATCGACATTGGATGGGCGGTGGAGCGTGACCAGCGCGTAGTCCTTCACCGCGGTCTGCCCCGCGGCGCCAAGGGTGTCCTTTGCGGGCACCGCCGACGCCAGGTTGTAGTGCAGGGTATCGATCATGACGTTGCCGACAAACACGACCTTTTCACCCTCGATGCCTTCCCGGGACAGATTCTGTGCCGCATCAGCCTCGGTGGTGAAAAGCACATCGGATATTTGGTCCGTGAGGATGCGATTGATCTCTTCCGGCATCGCCCGGTCAAAGCTGCGCAGCCCCGCTTCCACGTGGATCACCGGGACGTGGTTCTTCACCGCCACGAGAGCGCAGGCAATGGTCGAGTTCACATCGCCAACCACCAGCACCGCATCGGGCTGGAGCCGGTCCAGTTCTTCCTCGAAGCGCAGCATGATCTGCGCCGTTTGCTGGGAGTGGGTACCGGATCCCACGCCGAGGTCCACATCCGGCTCCGGAATCGCCAGCTGATCAAAGAAGGACTGCTTCATCGCCGCATCATAGTGTTGCCCCGTATGCAGCAGGCTCGCCCGCAGATCCGTACGCGCTGCAAAGGCGCGCATGATCGGAGCGATCTTCATGAAGTTTGGACGAGCGCCTACGACGCAGAGAATATGCGGCACGGTCATGGAGCCGGGGTCTCCCTATTTGAAGGTGTGGCGCAGGCTGATGCTCAGCCGATTTTCCTCGTACTCATTCAGCGCGAAATCCGACTTCTGATCCGTGTACTGATAGGTCACCGAGACCGAAGTTCTACGCGCCAGACGACGGGACAGTGCAACGGATCCGATGTAGGCTTCCGCCGCCTGCCCATAGAGGCCGGCACCCCCTCCCTCGCCCTGGCTTTCCCGCCAGCTCAAGCGCAGGTTGACCGACATCTTCTGGGAAATGGACCGACGCAGGGACGCGGACGCACTGCGGAATTCTCCCTTGG
>CAXBBA010000395.1:0-3054 GCA_963973805.1 uncultured Halieaceae bacterium
GTGCACAACGAGGTGCGCACGATCGAAGAGCGCGCCCAGAAGCTGCGGGAGCTGTTGCCGGAGCTGTCCATTGCCGTGGCCCATGGCCAGATGCACGAGACGCAGCTGGAGCGTGTTATGAGCGACTTCTATCACCAGCGCCACCACATCCTGCTGTGCACCACGATCATCGAGACCGGCATCGACATTCCCAATGCCAACACGATCATCATCGACCGGGCCGACCGCTTCGGGCTGGCGCAGCTGCACCAGCTTCGCGGACGGGTGGGCCGCTCCCACCACCAGGCCTACGCCTATCTGCTCTGCCCCGCTGCCTCGGCCATGACCAAGGACGCCGAAAAGCGCCTGGAGGCGATTGAAGCCGCCGGAGACCTGGGCGCGGGCTATCAGCTCGCCACGCACGACCTCGAGATCCGGGGTGCGGGGGAGCTGTTGGGCCAGGCCGTCGAGGCCTTGCAACGGGTCGAAATCCCCGATGTGGACGGCCCCCTCGAGGCGGTGACGGAGGTGAATCTGCACGGTCCGACGCTGATCCCCGAGGACTACCTGCCCGATACCAACACACGCCTGATCCTGTACAAGCGCATTGGAGCCTGCGAGGACGATCAGGCGCTGCGCGAGATGCAGGTGGAGATGATCGATCGCTTTGGCCTGCTCCCCGATCCCGTGAAGACCCTGTTCCTGGTGAGCTACCTCAGACTTCAGGCCCAGCGTTGTGGTATCAAGGCACTGGAACTGGGCGCTGCGGGGGGACATATGGATTTTCAGGACAACACCTGCGTCGACCCCCTGCAACTGGTCACGCTCGTGCAGGAACATCCCCAGGACTACAAGCTGGCAGGGCCGTCACGCCTGCGCATCATGCAGGAACTGCCCTCACTGAAGGATCGGGAAACCCTTGCCCGCCAATTGCTCGAAAAACTCGCTGGAGACTTGCATGACGATGCGGCCTGACCCGGGAACAATCGCATTTTGCGCGCGCCTGCTTCTTCTGCCCCTCGCGCTGGCGCATGGCATTTCCCGCGCCCAGGAGGTGCCGCTGCTGCCCGAGCTCTACCCCGTACAGACGGAGCTCGAAGACAACTGGTACCGCACCGAGGTCCTGATCTTCGCGCGCACGGACGACAACACGCTGGCGTCGGAGCAGTGGGACCCCCTGCCCCGGCTCGCGTACCCCGAGACCTACCGCTATCTCATCGACCCGGAGCTCGTCGAACGCCGCCTTGCCCAGAGCAGCGCCGAGGCGAGCCGCATTGACCCCCGGGGCTTCCAGACCCTGGTGGTGCCTGCACCGATCACTCCCTTCGACGACGCGGCGCGCCCGGATGCGCAGCTGGTCCCCCTGCCCGAAGATCCCCTCCCCGGCGTCGCGGACCCCAATGCTCCCCAGGCCATCGTTGCGACGCCCGATGACGCCCCGCCGGTACGGGAACTACCCACGCAGTTGCTGGCGCAGCCCTACCAGCTGCTGGATCGCAGCGAACACGAGTTCAGCGACCAGGCTCGAACCCTGCGGCGCCGCGGCCACCGCATCCTGTTCCACGGCAGTTGGTGGTCGCGCCTGGACAACGAGGACGAAAGCCTGCCGGTGGTCATCGACCACAGCGCCGACCCCGACCTCAGCGCCTGGCCGGACCTCCAGGGGTCGATCCATCTGTACCGTTCCCGCTACCTGCATATCAGCCTGGACCTCTGGCTGAATACCATGGGGGGTTACCTGCCGGCCGGCTGGCAGATCGATGCACCGCCGCGGCCGCTGCCCTCGCTGAATGCCAGGACCCGCTCAGGGCAGGCTCTGACGCCCTGGAGCGACACCGCCCCGATGGACCCCGCCTCCCTGTTCCTGCCGCCGGAGCCTCTGCCCGGTGAGCTCGCCGCGTTCGGCGCCACTCCGGTGACGCCCGAAGAAGAGCTGGAAGCGGACTTCCCCTGGCGCCACGCCATTGTGCATCGCCAGAGCCGGCGCATGCGCTCGGGAGAGATTCACTACCTCGACCACCCGGTGATCGGCGTCATCGTGCGCGTTGTCCCCGCGGGGGACGAATACATGCCCCTGGTCCCCGCGGACGGTGAAGTCCCCGCACTCGATTTTCGCGCGCGCCACGAACTCCCGGCGATCTATCTCGAGCTCCCCGCCGACGACAACCGCCCCTGATTCATTGCAAGGCTTACAAAGGGGCTGGGTAGCTTTTACAAGGAAGTCCCGCCTGAGGCGGTGCCAGCGGTGGCGTCATCGGGCATGAATCGACCTATCCCCCTGTTTTTGTTGATATTTATGTAGCTGGCACGGTCCTCGCTTTGTTTCCCCCAGAGACAGAGGACTGGGGCCGCCGCCCCTCCTGTGTCGCTGTCCAACAAACCAGGAGGAAACATGTCCAAGCAAACGCAAGCCGCAACCAATGTCTCGAACTACACCGTTCCCGGTGTGCGCAAGGGACCTGCGCGGCGCGTCATCGCCCTGCTAGAAGATCGCCTGGCCACCCTGCTTGATCTCCAGCTCACGCTGAAGCACGTGCACTGGAACGTGGTCGGTCCCAATTTCATCAGCGTTCACGAGATGCTCGACCCCCAGGTAGATCGGGTACGGGAGATGACCGACACCATCGCCGAGCGCATCGCCACCCTGGGCGGTGTTCCCCGGGGAACTCCCGCTGCGGTATCGAGCCGGAGTATTCGCCGCGAATACCCCCTCGGTCGTGCCTCCGTCGCCGAACACCTCGGTGCGCTGGACTTCGTCTACACCGAGGTGAACGAGATGCATCGCCGCGCCGTGGGCGAGATGTCCGGTCTCGACCCGGTTTCTGAAGACATGCTCATCGGTCAGCTGGCGGATCTGGAGCAGTTCCAGTGGTTCGTGCGCGCCCACCTCGAAAGCACCGATGGTGTGATCCCCACCGTGGGGGAGCCGACGGAAAGTGCCGCTGCGGCGGCCTGCGTTTGAGCCCCGGGAGCAATACCGTGAAACAGTCCAAGACTCGCCCTTCCGACGCGGCGTCCCGCTTTGCCATGCCCCCTGCGCAACGCAAAGAAGACGGGAGCCTGCGTCGCGTCGGC
>CAXBBA010000396.1:0-3053 GCA_963973805.1 uncultured Halieaceae bacterium
GAGCAGGAGCAGGCGCGGCGGCACCAGCCAGGCCTGCTCAAGGGCATGCACAGCGCGGTCCCCCACGACCTAGGGGTCCCGGGGTGGCTGAATGGAGGCGATGGAAAGGCGACTGAATCCCATCTGACCCGCCGCATCCATGGCGCGCACCACGGACTGGTGCGCCGCCTGGGCATCCGCGGAAATCACCAGGGGCATCGTGGTGTCGCCATTGGTGATCTCGTAGATCGCCGCCTGCAGCGTCCGCACGCGCTGATCTACGAGGGGGCGGCCGTTGACCCGGTACTCACCTGATTCATCGATGAGAATCTCGACCTGCTGATCCACTTCATCCCGTGCCAGGCCCGTGGCTTCCGGAAGATCCACGGACAACTGCGTTTCCCGGGTGAAGGTGGTCGAAACCATGAAGAAGATGAGCAGCAGAAACACCACGTCGATCAACGGCGTGAGGTTGACGTTGAGTTCCTCGCGGCTCTGGCGACGAAATTTCACGCTGCGCTGCGCTCCTCTTGGGCGTGGAGCGCATCCACCAGTTTGATGGTCTGTTGCTCCAGCTCCACGACGATCGCGTCGATACGACCGCTGAAGTAGCGGTGCATCACCAACGCGGGAATCGCTACGCAGAGCCCCGCCGCGGTCGTGATCAGCGCTTCGGAAATACCGCCCGCCAGGGCGCTGGCATTGCCGGTGCCCTGCGCCATGATCTCGGCGAACACGCGGATCATCCCCATCACCGTGCCGAGGAGCCCCAGCAGCGGCGCGATGGCGGCAATGGTTCCAAGCGTATTCAGATAGCGCTCGAGGTCGTGTACCACGTGCGCGGCCGCCTCCTCGATGCTCTCCTTCATCACGTCACGACCGTGATGGGAATTCGCCAGCCCTGCTGCGAGAATCCGTCCGAGGGGAGAAGAATCCCTCAGCGTTCGCAGTTTGGTCGAATCCATCTCACCGGCCTTGAGCTGCTTCCACACGGTCGCAAGGAGATGGGGTGGAGCAATTCGCCGTGCGTTGAGCACGTAGAATCGTTCGATACAGATGGCGATTGCCACCACGGAGCAGGCGATGATGATCACCATCAGCCAGCCGCCGGCCGTTACCAGTATACCCCTGCGAGGGCCGCCGTCGCGCTCCGATGGAACGCCCGATTCTGGCGTATTGCAGTCCCGCGCAGACCCACCATGGCGCCAGAACGGGCTGAAGTGGTGCCGGCTCCGCTCACAGTGCACCTGTCCCTTCCGGTCCACGGTGAATAGCAGCGCGCCTCCCTCTGCCGTCGACAGCAGTGTCGCCCCCTGGGCCGCCACATCTGCGACCATACGCTGAGCCGGATGTCCGAAGGCATTGGCCTGGGCCGCGCTGATGATCACCTGTGCCGGTGCGACGGTGCGCAACCACAAGCGACCCGAGGACGATCCCGAGCCATGGTGGCCCGCAAGCAACAGATCGGCGCGCAGTTCCTCTCCCCAATAGGCTACCAGCTCCCGCTCCCGTCGCTGGTCGATATCGCCGGGAAGCAGCAGGCGGTAGCCATAGAGATTGACCATCACAACGCAGGAACTGTTGTTATCCGTGTCGCCTGCAAAGGCGAGGGACAGCATGCGCAGTTCGACGCCGCGCACCAGTTCAAATACTTCTCCCGGGCGACACGGAAGCTCCGCGGCGCCCCTCGTCAGCCCGGAATGAATTCTGCCCCGGCGCACGATGCGCGGGGGAGCCACCTCTCGCAGCACGGCTTCGCCGCCGTTGTGGTCCGTGTCTTCGTGGCTGATCACCAGCAGATCCAGGATTCCAATCCCCCGCGCCAGGAGATAGGGCAGCACCGTGGACAGGGCCCGGGGCTGGCCTGCACCACTGAGGCCGCCGGTGTCGTAAAGCATGCGCTTTTCCTCAGCCTCCAGGAGCACCGCCGTGCCCTGCCCCACATCGAAAATCGTAATACGTGCCTCGTCTTCATTAGCCCTCACCGGCAGCAGCATGGGAATCAGCAGGCCAGGGATCAGCAGCAATCGGTGGCGCATCGGCGGCAACGGCAGGAGCAACACCGCCAGGAGTAACGGCAGCAGGGCTGGGATGGGGGGAGCCAGCGGAGCAGCCGTCGCCACAACACCCAGTCCCTCGAGGCGGGCCAGACCGCTCCAGGCAAAATCCACCAGGGCCCCCGCCGCCGACACCAACGCCACGGCCAACGTGGGCCACAGCAGTCCCATGAGACCTGCCGCGAGCAGCAGGGGCACCAGAACCCAGGTCACAACGGGCACTGCGATGAGGTTGAGCAACGCGGCCACCGAGGGCGTGGACTGAAACCAGAAGAGTCCCAGGGGAACCATGGCAAGAATCATGAAGCCCTGAACATTCACGGCCCCGCGCCAGGCCGGTGCGCCGCTGTGCCAGAGGCTCATCCAGAGCAGCAGGGCCACCGCGCCGAGAGACAGGGCGAAGCTGGCTCCGAGCACGCTGACAGGGCTGATGAGCCAGAGCAGGACCATCGCCAGGGCCAACACGCGACCCCGATCAATGCGCCGCGCAAACAGGGGGGGAGCCAGGACCAGGGTCACCATGATGAGGGCACGCTGCGTGGGCAGCGTCAGGCCAGCCAGCAGCGCATAGGCGCCCGCAAACATCAGCGCCGCAGCGGAACTCGCGATGGAACGCAGGCGCGCCGATGCCGCCGTGGGTGCAACAAGCACCACGGGCAGAGCCAGCAGGCGTCCGAGCAACCACCCCGGAATCGCCGCCAGACTGATGTGTAAGCCCGAGATAACCAGCAAATGGGTCAGGCCGAAACGGCGCAGGCGCTCCCAGTGAGCGGCGTCCATGAAGCGCTGATCGCCCACGGCCAGCGCGCTGAGCAATGCTCCTGCATCGGAGCTGCGCTGGTCTCGCAATGCAGCGGACAATTGGTCCCGCAGCCGGTGCAGACGCGCCATCGGTGCGGGGCGGACTACCATCTCGTGGGCGAGTATCTCCGACGCACTGCCCGTCGCGTGGAGCCCCTTGAGCAAGGCAGGCAGTTCACCACGGCGTGCATACGGATTCACGCTGCCCCGGGGGCG
>CAXBBA010000397.1:0-3047 GCA_963973805.1 uncultured Halieaceae bacterium
TGGTGACGAGTTCCATGCGTCGCGGTGAGGGCTTCGGCATCATCCGCATCGAGCGGGGGGCCGAAGTGGCACCCGCATCCCCGCCGGAGCTGGCCCCGGTGGGCACCATCGCCACCATCGTGGACTGGGATCAGCTGGAGAATGGCCTGCTGGGTATCACCGTGGAGGGCGGCGAACGTTTTCGCCCCCGGGAAACCTGGCGCGAGAACGATGGTCTGGTGCGGGCGCAGGTGGAACTGCTGCCGCCGCCGGAGCCGGCGCCGATGATCGAGGCCTGGGAGCCCATGGAGCGCGTGCTGCGAGGCCTGGAGGCCCATCCCCACGTGCAGCGCCTGGCCCTCACGGTGGATTTCACGGATGCCTGGCAGGTGGGCTACACCCTGGTGCAGCTACTGCCGCTGGAGGAACCCCTGAAAGTCGAGCTGCTGGGCCTGGACGATGCCGGGGAACTCATGCGCGAGCTGGACCTGATTCTCAACACCCTGTCTGGCGATTAGGCCCCGGGGGTCACCCGGAGCTGTTGCGCCTCTCGCTACCCCTGGTCGTCTTCCGGCGGCAGCAGGCGAGGCGTCCATCCCCCGAGTTCCTGCCAGCGGTTGACGATGGCGCAGAAGAGTTCCGCCGTGCGTTCCGCGTCGTAGGCGGCGGAGTGGGCTTCGTCATTGTTGAAGGGAATGCCCGCCTCCTGACAGCTCTTGGCGAGCACCGTCTGACCGTAGGCCAGGCCCGCCAGCGTCGCGGTATCGAAGTGCGAGAAGGGGTGGAAGGGGTTGCGTTTGATCTCGCAGCGCTCGACGGCGGCATTGACAAAGCCCGCGTCGAAGTGCGCGTTGTGGCCGACCAGAATGGCGCGATTGCAGCCCTGATCCTTGATCTCCTTGCGCACGATGCGAAACAGCTCGGCGAAGACATCCTTCTCGTCGTCGGCCTCGCGGAACGGGTGATAGGGGTCGATGCCCGTGAAGTCCAGCGCCGACTGCTCGATGTTCGCCCCCTCGAAGGGTTTGACGTTGAAGTTGTGGGTTTCGTGCACCGCAAGGAAGCCGCGCTCGTCCATGCGCACCAGCGTGGCGGCAATCTCGAGGATGGCATCCGTGGGCGCGAAGAAGCCGCCCGTCTCGATGTCGACAATCACGGGCAGGAAGCCGCGGAAACGTTCGCGTATGGCCATGGGGTCAGGCACCGTCCACAAGCTGCCAGCGCAGGCATTCCCCGGCGCGCAGGGGCACCAGTTCGCCGTCGCCCAGGGGCAGGGTGGGGGGCGCGTCCCAGGTGACGCGGCGCAGGGTGATCTGCTCTTCGTTGCGGGCCATGCGGTAGAAATCCGCGCCCCGATGCGAGGCAAAGGCCTCGAGGCGGTGCAGGGCCTCCATTTCTTCGAACACCTCGGCATACAGCTCGATGGACGCGTGGGCAGTGTAGACACCCGCGCAGCCGCAGGTGGCCTCCTTGGCGTCGCGTACGTGGGGGGCGGAATCCGTGCCCAGGAAGAAGCTGGCGTCGTCGCTGGTCACGGCGGCCCGCAGCGCTTCCTGGTGGCGACGGCGCTTGAGCACCGGCAGGCAGTAGTAGTGGGGCTTGATGCCGCCCACCAGCATGTCGTTGCGGTTCAGCAGTAGGTGGTGCGCGGTGACGGTGGCGCCGACGCGATCGCCCGCGCCGCGCACAAATTCCACGGCATCGGCGGTGGTGATGTGCTCGAGCACCACCCGCAGACCGGGGAAGCGTTCGACGATGGGAGCCAGGTGGGCATCGATAAAGGCCGCCTCGCGATCGAAAATGTCCACGTCGGCCTCGGTGACTTCGCCGTGCACCAGCAGGGGCAGGTCAACTTCTTCCATCACCTCGAGCACCGGATACAGCGCTTCGAGGGAGTTCACACCGGCCGCCGAGTTGGTGGTGGCACCGGCGGGGTAGAGCTTGACCGCCGCGAGCCAGTCGATGGCGGCGGCCTCGCGGATGTCCCCGGCGCTGGTTCCGTCGGTGAGGTACAGCGTCATCAGGGGATCGAACCGGCGCGGCCGGTCCATCATCGCGCGCAGGATGCGCTGGCGATATTCCGCTGCCAGGCGGGCATTGGTCACCGGCGGTACGAGATTGGGCATGACGATGGCCCGGCCCATGTAGCGAGCCATATCGGCACAGGTCTGGGTGAGCGCCGCGCCGTCGCGCAGGTGCGTGTGCCAGTCGTCGGGGCGTGCGAGGGTGATCGTGTCCAAGGGGTCAGGGCCGCGGAGAAAGGGGCATGATGCTACCCCAAAGGACACGACGAACAAAATCGTGGGCCGCGCATCGTGCACCGCGGGCGCTGCGGCGGTAAACTTGCCCCCTTTTTTCTTGGGGGGAATTCTCCATGGCAGATATCAACAAAGTCGTGCTGGCCTATTCCGGCGGTCTGGATACGTCCGTGATCGTGCGCTGGCTGCAGGATCACTACGATTGCGAAGTCGTCACCTTCACCGCCGACATCGGCCAGGGCGAAGAGGTGGAGCCGGCGCGGGCCAAGGCCGAGGCCCTGGGTGTGAAGGAGATTTACATCGAGGACCTGCGCGAGGAATTCGTGCGCGACTATGTGTACCCCATGTTCCGCGCCAACACGGTGTACGAAGGGGAGTACCTGCTGGGCACCTCCATCGCCCGGCCCCTGATCGCCAAGCGCCTGGTGGACATCGCCACGGAGACCGGCGCCGACGCCATCTCCCACGGTGCCACGGGCAAGGGCAACGACCAGGTGCGCTTTGAGCTGGGTGCTTACGCGCTCAAGCCCGGCATCCACGTGATCGCCCCCTGGCGCGAGTGGGACCTGACCTCTCGCGAGACGCTCATGGCCTACTGCAAGGAGCGCGACATCCCCGTGGACTTCGCCGCCGCGGGCAAGAAGTCGCCTTACTCCATGGATGCGAACCTGCTGCATATTTCCTACGAAGGCGGTGTGCTGGAGGACCCCTGGGCCGACAGCGAAGAGTCCATGTGGCGCTGGAGCGTCAGCCCCGAGGCGGCGCCGGACGAGCCCACGGTGATCGAGCTGGAGTTCAGCGCCGGAGACA
>CAXBBA010000398.1:0-3044 GCA_963973805.1 uncultured Halieaceae bacterium
TACGCTCTCCTCGTTGGTGGACTTCCCATAATTCACATAATAGCCCGGAGGTGTCTACCGTAGTGTGGGACGTCCAAGAGCAGATGAATCACTTTCGGAGAATCCGGGGGGGGATTTGTTCTAGTCGGTGTTGTTGCTTCGTTGGGTCGTCTCGGATGGCTTGCCAGCCAGAGGTCGAAGCGACTGTGAGAGGTGTATAGTCCCCCCCTAAAGATAATCCTGAATCGCAGTTGTGCCATGACCTTCAACATTCCCGCGTCTCTTACCACACCGGCAACGCTTCTCATGCAGGGGGGGGCAAGACACCTGATAGCAGATGAGCTTCGCAGGCGCAGGCTGCGCCGTCCGCTTTTCGTATCTGATGCCACCATGGAGTCCCTGGGCCTGCTCGATGACGTGCGCGGTCCTCTGGATGAAGGGAGCTTTGACACCGATCGAGTGTTGGTCGCGGACCGCCATGAGCCCACGGATGAGTCCATTGCGCCCGTGATCGAGGCTCTTCGGGACCACGATGCCGATGCGCTCATTGCTCTCGGTGGGGGCAGCGTCATTGATAGTGCCAAGGCGGCGGCGCTGCTCTACGCGCACGGTGGTGCAATACGCGATTTCCGTTTTCCCGCCGCCATCCCCCCGGGTGGTGTCCCGGTGTTCGCGGTGCCCACTACCGCGGGAACGGGATCGGAAGCCACGGCAGCGACGGTTATCACCGACGTCGCCTCAGGGGAAAAACTGCTACTGATGGGGCCGAACCTGGTGCCCGAGGTGGCCATCGTCGATTACACCCTGTCCATGAGTCAGCCGCGGCGCCTGACCGCCGATACGGGTCTGGATGCGCTGACGCATGCCATCGAGTCCTACGTGAGTCGCAAGGCCACCAGCGATACGCGGGCGGTGGCGGCGCAGGCCATGGGGGCGATCTTCGGGAGCCTGAAGCGCGCCTATGAGGATGGCGACGATGAGGATGCGCGGCGCGAGATGATGCACGGTGCCACGCTGGCGGGAATCGCGTTTTCAAACGCATCGGTGGCTCTGGTGCACGGCATGAGCCGTCCCATCGGCGCGCGATTCCACGTGCCCCACGGCCTGTCCAACGCCATGCTTCTGCCGGCGGTAACGGCCTTTTCCCTGGGCGACGCGCCCAGTGCCTACGGGAACTGCGCCCGCATCATGGGCCTCGCCGATGAGGGCCTGAGTGATCAGGAAGCAGGGCGGGTCCTTGCTGAGGCGCTGCAGGCACTGACGGAGGACCTGGAGGTACCCAGCCTCGAGGCCTTTGGAATCGAGCGTGAGGAGTTTCTGTCCTGCGTCGCCGACATGGCCGCCCAGGCGCTGGCGTCGGGGTCGCCGGCGAACAATCCTCGCCAGGCGAGCGATGGGGAGATCGCCGACCTCTATCGCGCGGTCTATGATCGCGCACCGTTGCGGGACATTCTGGCCCTCTAGGCATCTCTGGGCATGGGGCTTCGTACACCGTTGCGTCCCTCCCCGAGCCCGGTTAGGCTCAGCCCATGACTGAAACCGTAGATCTGTATTTCTCTTTCCGCAGCCCCTACAGCTATCTGGCGGCGCAATTGATCCAGGCCATCGAGGACGATTTCGATGTGGCCCTGTACCTGCGACCGGTGCTGCCGCTGGCGCTGCGAGAGCCCTCCTTTTTTCGCGAAGGCAACATCGAACGCGTGAGGTATCTGCTTATCGACTGGGAACGCCGCGCCGAGATGCTGGGCCTGCCCCACACTTGGCCGGATCCGGACCCCATCGTGCAGAACTACGAAGACATGAGCATTGCCGAGGAGCAGCCCTACATCCACCGCCTGTGCCGCTTGGGCGTCGAAGCACAGCGCCAGGGCAAGGGCGTGGCCTTCGCCGCGGCGGTATCCCGTCTGATCTTCGGCGGAACGCGGGGCTGGGACCAGGGCAGCGCCCTGGCGGATGCCGTGGCGTCGGCGGGGCTGGACCTGGCTGCGATGGAAACTGCCATCGGTGACGGCGAGGACCACGATGCGGCTATTGCCGAGAATCAGGCGATGCAGGCTTCCGTCGGTCACAGCGGCGTGCCGCTGTTCGTGTTTCGGGGTGAGCCGTTCTTCGGCCAGGATCGCATCGACAGCCTGCGCTGGTGCCTTCAGCAGCACGGTCTGGCTCGCTGACCTTCGCGCGCGCCTCCGCCAAGAGAATGCGCACTGAGAGGTGCGCAGCGTCCCGGCGCGCTATACTTGTGCCTCTTTAATCCAACCGGTTCTCGATCTGTGCCTGAAAACAACCTGATTCCCGCCGTGGATGTGTCCAGCGGCGAAAAATTCGTCAATGACCGCGGAATGGCGGTGATCAAGGATGGCATCAAGGCCCGCGCCGGCGGCTCGTCGCGCCTGCCCAAGCCCAAGTGGCTGCGGGCACGCATTCACGGTGGCGAGACCTTCGAGCGGGTCAAGGGCATCGTGCACGAGCATCGCCTGGCCACGGTCTGCGAAGAGGCGAAGTGTCCGAACATGAGCGAGTGCTGGAGTGCCGGCACCGCAACCATCATGCTCATGGGGGATGTGTGCACCCGCGCCTGTCGTTTCTGCGCGGTCAATACGGGTAACCCCCGGGGCTGGCTCGACGCAGAAGAACCCGCGAACACCGCGCGGTCTGTGCAGCTCATGGACCTCAAGTATGTAGTACTCACCTCGGTAAACCGCGATGACCTTCCCGACGGTGGGGCAGGGCATTACGCCGCCTGTGTGCGCGAGGTAAAGACCGTGAATCCGGAGACCGCCGTCGAGGCGTTGACGCCGGATTTTCTGGGGAATCTGGCCGACGTCGAGACCGTGGTGGACAGCGGTATTGAGGTGTTTGCGCAGAACGTCGAGACCGTGCGCCGCCTCACCCATCCCGTGCGCGACCCCCGGGCGAGCTATGAACAGACGCTGGAAGTGCTGGCCCATGCCAAGGCCCACCGCCGCGATGTGCTTACGAAGACCTCACTCATGCTGGGCCTGGGAGAGACGGAAGACGAGATCGTGGAGGCGATGGACGACCTGCGGGCGGCCAATGTCGATATC
>CAXBBA010000399.1:0-3039 GCA_963973805.1 uncultured Halieaceae bacterium
ACCGCTTTGAGCGGGAGGATCTGGATTTCTTCGGCCGCGTGCGCCAGTGCTACCTGCAGCGCGCAGCGCGGGGTGGAGGGCGTTATCAGCTCATCGATGCAGCCCAGCCCCTGGAAGACGTGCATCGCGCACTGCAGAGCGTAGTTCAGGATCTCGTTGCCTGCCCGTCGCTGCTGGAGGACGATGCGTGAGCCCCCGCGGTAAACGGGAGCAACCGGACGCCCCCGAGGCTCTGGAGCCCCAATCCCGACCCATGCCCTGGCAGCAGCGCCCATGGACGGAACTCACCGAGCTGGCGACCACGGGACGTCTACCCCACGGCCTGCTTCTGGAAGGCCGGACGGGTACGGGGCGCCTGCGCTTTGGCCTGGCCCTGGCCCGCTACCTGCTCTGCGAGGCTCCGACCCAGGAAGGCAATTGCGGTACCTGCCGCAACTGCCTGCTCACGGCCAGCGGCGCCCACGGCGATTTCCGGCAGCTGGAACCGGACGAGAAAGGGCGGGCCATCGGCATCGATGCGGTCCGTGCGGCGATTGATTTCGTCCACGGTTCCGCGACCCGGGGTGTCCGCAAGATGCTGCTGGTATACCCCGCCAATGCCATGACCACAGCAGCCTTCAATGCCTTTCTCAAGTGCCTCGAAGAGCCCACAGCCGATACCCATATCCTGATGATGAGTACAGCGGGGCACGCATTGCCCGCGACGATTCGCTCTCGCTGCCAGCGCTGGTTGCTGCCCGCACCGAGCGCAACCGAAGCCCAGCAGTGGTTGCAGGAGGCCCTGAAGCAGGGCGGGGACGACCCGGTGGAGACCGGGACGCTGCTTGAGCTATGTAATTTCCAACCGCTGGATGCCTGGGCCCTGGCCCGCAGCGGTGACGGCAAGGCCCTGCAGGAGCTCGCCGCCATGCTGACCGATGGCGGCCTGGCGGGAGCGGGACGGCTCTCGGAGGCATCGCGACTCGCCGCGGCCCTGGAGCCGGAGTGGTTCCTGGACCTGCTTGAAGTTCGCCTGCAGAGTACGTTGCGCGGATTGGACGGAGACGCCCTGCGTGCGACGCCGGGCCAGCGGGGGTTCTCGGCCCTTGATGAAGTTCACCGCCTGCGCACCGCCCAGCGCAGCGGAGCCAACCCCAACGGTGATCTCCTGCGCTTTTCGGCGCTATCGGCCTGTTCCGGGCTATGGGGGAGCTGAAGGCAGTGCTACACTCGGCCAAACCCGCAGCAAGCGCACTGGGCGCAGCACTGAAGCATGAGTGAACAGCCAGCCGGCCATCAGGGCATCCTCTCTCTTACCATCAAGGACAAGGCGGTGTTGTATTCCGCCTACATGCCCTTCATCAAGAATGGTGGCCTCTTTGTCCCCACCAACAAGAGCTACGAGATCGGTGACGAGGTATTCATGCTACTGACGCTCATGGAAGAGGCGGACAAGATCCCCATTGCCGGGCAGGTCGTCTGGGTGACGCCCCGCGGAGCCCAGGGCAACCGAACCTCCGGTATCGGCGTGCAGTTTTCCGACCAGGATGCAGCGGCCAATTCCAAGATCGAGGAATATCTCGCCGGAATGCTCAATTCCGACCGTCCGACTCACACAATGTGAACCATGGTTTTCTACGGCGTCGGACTCTGCCAGCGCCAGGGCGCCATCCCGGGCAGGGGCACCACTTCAATTGGATTCTGGATATGTGCCGCAAGCCATTGAATTCAATGCTTATAGCCAAAAAAATGGGCTCCGTGAGGAGCCCAATAAGACCATTAGGAGTGAAACATAAAGGAACGTTGTCCTTTACAACGGAGCATTGGGTGTGCTCCAGCGACATACCATTCCTGCGAGGAAATGGGGTCACCCACATAGTATCGCCAAGCTCCGCCATTTTTCCAGACTGTTTACGCCATGGCTTAGCCCGATTGGATATAAGCAAATCGCTTTTTTATTCAAAGTCAATAGTTTTGGCCTGAAATGACACGAAAAGCTCCGCTTCTGGGCGTTATCGAGGGATTCTACGGCCAGCCATGGCCCCAGGAGTCCCGCTTGCAGATGATGGGGTGGCTCCCGCAGCTCGGACTAGATGCCTACCTGTACGCGCCCAAGGCCGACGCAGTGCTGCGGAAGCAGTGGCGCGCTGACTGGCCGCCGGCGCACAAGGCCCATCTCGAGGCGCTGGCCCGACGCTGTGAGTCCAGTGGCCTCGAGTTTGCTGTCGGTCTGTCGCCCTATGCCCTCTACGCGGATTACGGGGAGCGGGCCCGGGCAGAGCTGAAGCACAAGATCGAGCGCATCCGTGATCTCGGGGAGCTGTCCCTCGCGCTCCTCTTTGACGACATGCCCGGAGAGCTTCCGGATCTTGCCCAGCGCCAGCTGGAGATCGTGCACGATATTCGCCACTGGCAGCCGGACCTTGGTCTGCGGGTCTGTCCAACCTATTACAGCGATGATCCCGTTCTTGACAAGGTGTTCGGCAAGCGGCCCCGGGGCTATCTGGAGGCTCTGGGGCAGGGCCTTCCCGAGGGGCTGGAGCTGTTCTGGACCGGGACCCAGGTCTGTTCCCCCGCCGTAAGCCGCGAGGATCTGGCGCCCGTAATGCGGGACTCGCGCTGCTCCCTGGCGCTGTGGGACAACTATCCCGTCAATGACAGTCGGGTGCGCAGCGATCACCTGTACCTCGCCCCCCTGGACGGGCGCCCGGGGGAACTCCGCGACTGCCTGGGCAGCCACTGGTGTAACGCGATGAATCAGCCTGCGCTGTCCCTCCCGGCGCTGGCATCCCTGGCGGCGGTCTATCAGACACAGCCTGCGACAGAGACGGGAGGGCTTGTCGACCCTCTCGCCGCCGCGGCGTCGGGAGCTCGGGGAGCTCGCAAAAGGGCCCGGCCTGGCCCGTCGGGAACTGGGTGCCTGGCTGGCGGGCACATACCGCTTTGATCCCGCTTGCCTAACGGACTGACTGCCCCATTGCTGCGGGCGATGGCCTGTGGCAAAATCGCGCCCCTTCGGGGTGAACTGAGCTCGCCCCGAAAAGCAAAAATACCTAAAGA
>CAXBBA010000400.1:0-3035 GCA_963973805.1 uncultured Halieaceae bacterium
CCATGGGCAATACGGACGAGCGCCTGCGCCAGGACAAGCCAGTCACCCCCGCCTTCATTCTCGCCGCCATTCTCTGGCCGGCGGTGTGTGAACGCCGAAGCCAGCTGGAGAGTCAGGGAGAAGACCCGGTGCCTGCGATGCACGGGGCCGGACAGGAAGTCGTCGCCCAGGCCTGCGAGCGCATCGCCATACCCCGGCGCTTCAGCATGCCCATGCGCGAAATCTGGGAATTCCAGCTCCGCCTGAATCGCACCACGGGCCGCCGTGCCACGGAGCTCATGGCCAAACGGCGCTTCCGCGCGGCCTACGATTTTCTGCTCCTGCGCGAGCAGGCTGGCGAGGACTGCGACGGCCTCGGAGCCACCTGGACCCGGCTTCAGGAAGAACACGGCCCCATCGAGGTGGAACCGGAAGAAGCCCCCACGCGCCCGCCCCGTCGCCGACGCCGCGGCGGTCGACGACGGGCTCCGGCCCAGGAATCGTGACCCGGGCCTACGTGGGCCTGGGCGCCAATCTCGGCAATCCTCACCGATGTTTCATTGATGCCCACGATGCCCTGTCTGCGCACCCGGACGTCGAGGTCTCCGTTCGTTCAGCGATCTATCGATCCGCGCCCGTGGGACCCGCGGGCCAGGCGGACTACCTCAATGCCGTGCTGGCCCTCGATACCCCCCTCGACGCCCTACCCCTTCTAAGGCTGCTCCAGATGCTGGAAAATGACGCGGGACGACGTCGGGAGGTACGCTGGGGCCCCAGGACCCTGGACCTGGACCTGCTGCTTTTTGGCGATGAAGTTCGTAGCGAAGAGGATCTGACCCTGCCACATCCACGCATCGCCGAGCGCAACTTTGTGCTGCAACCCCTGCTGGACGTCGCGGGCGCCGACCTGCGCCTGCCCGGCCTAGAACGCCTGGACGAGCTGCTGGCCCGCTGCCCCGCCAACGCCCTGCAGCGCACCCCCCTCACGTGGGAGGCGCCCTCCTCTGCTCGCGGGGGCAGCACACCGTGACGGAGCTGAACCTGCGCGGCCGCAGCGCACCGGGCTTTATCGCCGTCGAAGGCCCCATCGGCGTCGGCAAGACCACGCTGGCTCGCCGCCTGGCGGACACCTTCAATCATGAAATCCTGCTGGAAGACGCAGACGAGAACCCGTTTCTGGAGCGCTTCTACCAGAATCGCCGGGACGCCGCGCTGGCCACCCAGCTCTTCTTCCTCTTTCAACGTGCGCAGAAAATTCAGGAACTTCGCCAATCAGAGCTCTTTTCGCCGGTTCGTGTGGCGGACTTCCTGATCGAAAAGGACCCGCTCTTCGCGCGCATCAATCTGGACCCGGACGAGTTCGAGCTGTACGAAAAGGTCTATCAGAAGATGACCATCGATGCGCCCAGGCCCGATCTGGTGATCTACCTGCAGGCGCCCACGGATGTGCTGCTTTCGCGCATCGAGGGAAGGGGTATCAGCCACGAAAAAACCATCGACCGCGCCTACCTCGAGCAATTGAACGAAGTGTACAGTGAATTTTTTCTGTACTACGATGGCGCGCCGTTGCTGATCGTCAATGCGAGCATGATTGACCTGGCAGCGGGAGACAGGGATTACCTGCAACTGGTGGACTACCTGCTGGACATACGCAGCGGTCGCCACTACTTCAACCCCACCTTCTTCGGCTGAGCGTACTCATTCATGGCCAAGACCACCATCAGCACCCTCGACAAGATGAAAGCCGCCGGCGAGAAGTTCGTCTGCATCACGGCTTACGACGCGACCTTTGCGCGCCTGGTTTCGGAAGCGGGGGCCGAAACAATTCTGGTGGGGGACTCCCTGGGCATGGTGCTCCAGGGCCACGACAGCACGATTCCCGTCACCATCGAAGACATGGCTTACCACACCTCCTGCGTGTGCCGCGCCAACACCGATGCCCTGGTCATCGCCGAGCTACAGCCATGAAGCAGAGGCCCTGAGCAACGCCACGGCGCTGATGCAGGCAGGCGCCCAGATGGTGAAGATGGAAGGGGGTGTCTGGCTCAGCGACACGATCCAGCTGCTGGTGGAACGGGGCATCCCCGTATGTGCGCACCTGGGCCTCACGCCCCAGTCCGTGAATGTGTTCGGCGGCTACCGCGTGCAGGGCCGCACGCCCAAGCAGGCCAAATCGATTCTGGCGGACGCGGTGGAAATCCAGGACGCGGGAGCGAGCCTGCTGGTGCTCGAATGCGTCCCCGCCCCCCTCGCCGAGGACATCTCGCGCAAGCTGGATATTCCGGTCATTGGCATCGGCGCCGGCGCCGGCACCGATGCCCAGGTGCTGGTACTGCACGACATGCTCGGCCTCTCGACGCACCACCCCCGGTTCGTCGAGAACTTCATGACCAACAGCGGCAGCGTGCAGGAGGCCCTCCGGGCCTTTGTAACGGCCGTGAAGGACGGCAGCTATCCCGGCGAAGAGCACAGTTACACCTAGGGTGACACAACGAGCAAAATCACGACAAGACTGTTGCATTCAGTAACATATTGCTGTTACCGCCCCGTTACAGAGTGCTTGCCCGACCCCACCGAAGTCTGCATACTCAGCCCCCCTGAGCGCAAAAGCGCCACCATAAACCGAGGTCCTGTGGCAGGGGCCTCACCCTGACCGCAAGCGGGGCCGAGTTATGCTGACCATCGACAATACATCAGGGCTTCGTCACGCCCTGCAACGCCACCGGGATAACGGTGAGCGCATTGCCTTTGTACCCACCATGGGAAACCTCCACGAGGGCCATCTTGAGCTTGTGCGCCGGGCGCACCAGCTGGGAGATGTCGTGGTGGTGAGCATCTTCGTCAATCCCATGCAATTCGGTGCCAACGAGGACCTCGACGCCTACCCCCGCACCCTCACCGCGGACCGCGAGAAGCTGTTCGCCGAGGGCGCCGATTACCTGTTTACGCCGGGCGTGGAAGACATGTACCCCGAGGGTCTCGAAGTACAGACCGTCGTGCGGGTGCCGGACCTGTCCGAGACCCTGTGCGGAAGCAGCCGCCCCGGCCACTTCGAT
>CAXBBA010000401.1:0-3030 GCA_963973805.1 uncultured Halieaceae bacterium
TGGGGGGCTACTACATCATGGCCATCGCCGGTGCCATCAGCCTGATCTGGAAAATGAAGATGGCGGATATCGCCATGCTCGCCGCCGCCCCCGTCGGCGCTGCGTTGACGTTTATCGCCCTGGTCACCGGTTCCATCTGGGGCAAGCCCACCTGGGGAACCTGGTGGGTGTGGGACGCGCGCATCACGTCGATGCTGATCCTCCTCTTCCTGTACCTTGGGGTCATGGCGCTGTACGAGTCCTACGACAACAAGGCTGCGGCGTCCCGCGCCTGCGCCGTACTCGCGCTGGTGGGCACGGTGAACATTCCCATCATCTACAAGTCCGTGGACTGGTGGTACAGCCTGCACCAGCCCGCGTCGATCAAGTTCACTGGGGGCAGCAGCATCGATCCGAGCATGCTTTACCCGCTGCTGCTGTGCATCGCCGCCTTCTACGCGCTCTTTGCCTGCGCACTCATGGCAAACATGCGGGTCATGATCCTTGACCGGGAGCGGCGCACCGGCTGGGTGCGGCGTCTCATTGAGGGTTCCTGATGTATTTTGAAAGCGTTGCAGCGGCGCTGGCCATGGATGGGCACGGCCCCTACGTGTGGGCGGCCTACGGCATCACGCTCCTGGTGCTGGCGCAGCTTCTGTTTTGGCCCGTCCGACGTCTGCAGCGGCTCCGTCGGGAGCTGCGCGGCGAAGCCCGGCGGCGCGAAGTCGCGTCGTCCCACCGTGGGGAGAATCCCTGAGTCATGCATCCTGTTCGTCGTCAGCGCCTCTGGGTGGTGCTGAGCATTGTCATCCTCTCGAGCGCTGCCATCGGGCTCGTGGTGTACGCCCTGCGGGGCAATATCAACCTGTTCTACCCGCCGGTGGAAGTGGCGGCGGGGGCAGCACCCCTGGACACGCCCATCCGCGTCGGGGGCATGGTGGTCGATGGCAGCGTGGAGCGCTCCCAGGATAGCCTGGAGGTGCGCTTTCTCGTGACGGATTTCCAGGCGACGGTACCCGTGGTCTACACGGGCATCCTCCCGGACCTGTTCGCAGAGGGGGAGGGGATCGTCGCTTCCGGACGCCTCGACGCCAGTGGCACGCTGCAGGCGGATGAGGTCCTGGCCAAGCACGATGAGAATTACATGCCCCCGGAAGTCGCGGAGGCGCTCGAAAACAGCGCCGCCGCCGGTGCGACACCGTGATCCCGGAGCTCGGGCACTTCGCCCTGGTGCTGGCCCTGGTGCTGGCGCTGGTCCTCGCTGTGGTGCCGATGGTGGGCAGCTTCCGCGGCAGCTACGCCGCCATGCGCCTGGCGCCCACGCTCGCCGCGGCGGTGACCGTTTTCACCTCCATCAGCTTCGCCTGTCTGGCGGTGGCGTTCCTCCAGGATGACTTCTCCGTGCGCGTGGTGGCGGCGAACAGCAATAGCCTGCTGCCGCCGATCTACAAGTTTTCCGCCGTGTGGGGGAACCATGAAGGATCGCTGCTCCTGTGGTCCCTGATCCTGTCCTACTGGCTGGCCGCGGTGGCGGTGTTCAGCCAGGGCCTGCCCACGACGATGCTGGCGCGGGTACTGGCGGTGATGGGGGCCATCGCAGTGGGCTTCCTGTCCTTCAGCCTGCTCACCTCCAACCCCTTCGAGCGCATTCTGCCCGGTGTGCCCGCCGACGGTAACGACCTCAATCCCCTGCTCCAGGACCCGGGTCTGATCATCCATCCGCCGCTGCTGTACATGGGCTACGTCGGTTTCAGCGTCGCCTTCGCCTTCGCCGTGGCGGCGCTCCTGGGCGGCCGCCTCGATGCGGCCTGGGCGCGCTGGTCGCGGCCCTGGACCAATGTGGCCTGGGCGTTCCTCAGCGTGGGCATCATGCTTGGCAGCTGGTGGGCCTACTACGAACTGGGCTGGGGCGGCTGGTGGTTCTGGGATCCGGTGGAGAACGCCTCGTTCATGCCCTGGCTGGCCGGCACGGCGCTGATCCACTCCCTGGCGGTGACGGAGAAGCGGGGCCTGTTCCGCAGCTGGACCGTGCTGCTGGCAATCTTTGCCTTCTCCCTGAGCCTGCTGGGTACCTTCCTGGTGCGTTCCGGGGTGCTGACATCGGTGCATGCCTTCGCCGCGGACCCCGCGCGAGGCCTGTTCATCCTGATCTTCCTCGCGATCGTCGTCGGCGGCTCCCTGACCCTGTACGCCCTGCGTGCACCGGCGGTGCGCAGCCACATCAGCTTCGGCACCGTGTCGCGGGAATCCCTGCTGCTGCTCAACAACCTGGTCTTCCTGGTCGCGACGCTGACCGTGCTTTTCGGCACGCTGTTCCCGCTGCTCATGGATGCGCTGGGGCAGGGCAAGTACTCCGTGGGGCCACCGTACTTTAACGCGGTATTCGTCCCCCTGATGGCGCTGCTGATGCCCTTCATGGGTGTGGGCCCCCTGTCGCGCTGGCGCGATGACAGCCTGCACCGCTGGAAGAGCCGCATGGCGCTGCCGGGCGTGATCGTTGTGCTGCTGGCCGCGCTGCTGCCCCTGGCCTCGGATCAGGAATACAACCTGTGGGTGGCCCTCGCGGTGCTGCTGGCGGGCTGGCTGGTGGCGGGGCTCTGGCAGGATTTCGCCGAGCGCCGGCGCAACAGCCCCTCGCTTCTGCGCAGCCTGCGCCGCCAGTCGCCCAGCTACTGGGCGATGGTGCTGGCTCACCTCGGGTTCGCGGCGGCGGTTGTCGGCGTGGTGGCCACGAGCCAGTACAGTATCGAGCGCGACCTGCGCATGGCGCCGGGGGATCAGGAAGAGCTGGCCGGGTATCGCTTTGAGTTCGACGAGACGGCAAGAGTGCGCGGTCCCAATTACCTGGCGGACGCGGCGCGCTTCTCGGTGTACCGCGACGACCGCCTTGTGGCATCGCTGCAGGCCGAGAAGCGGCGTTACCTGGCCTCGGGTTCCGTGATGACCGAGGCGGCCATCGACCCCGGTCTGTTCCGCGACCTCTACGTGGCCATGGGGGAGCCCATCGGCAATGACGGGGCCTGGGCCATTCGCCTGCACTACAAACCCATG
>CAXBBA010000402.1:0-3027 GCA_963973805.1 uncultured Halieaceae bacterium
GATGGTGCGTACACGCAGGTCCGCCAGTTGCGAGGGACTGCGCCCCACCACCTGCTCGCCCTCGATGATGACCTCTCCACTGTCCGCACTGTCGATGCAACCGATGATATTCAGCAACGTGGACTTGCCACTGCCGGAGGGGCCGGAGAGGACAAGGAACTCGCCCTCCTCTACCATGAGCGACGCGCCCCGCAGGGCGGCTACGACCTGATCGCCCAGGCGGTAGCGCTTGTGCACACTGTCAACGGTTACAATCGGCACTTTATCCCCCTCCAGGGGAACATGGGACCAGCGATGTTAGCATTTATAAACAATCACTTACGAGCGTACACGGTCACACTTCTGCTCCTTTCGGGGCATAGCCAGAGCTTTGCGGATGAGGTTTCCGGGGACGTACCCGACGAACCCCCACAGCCAGCGCAGAATGAGGCCACACCCGATGCGCCGGCGCTCCTCGCCACCGCCGACGCGATCCGCTTTCCCCGCGAGAGCTTCCAGACCGATATCACGGTCACCAACTACCGGGATGACAAGGTGGACGAGGCACGCGTCTATCGCGTACTCAGCCGCGGCAATGACAACACCATCGTGCTGACGGTGGAGCCCGCCGCGGAACGGGGTCAGGCGCTGCTCATGCGCGGCCGGGACCTGTGGATCTACATGCCCTCCGTGTCCCAGCCCATACGCCTGTCCCTGTCCCAGCGCCTCACGGGACAGGTAGCCAACGGTGATCTGGCCCGGGCGAACTTTGCCGGGGACTACGATGCGGTGTTCCTGCGCAGGGACAGCTTCGAGGGTCGTCCCGTCGTGGTGCTCGCCCTCACCGCCGCGGGCAAGGGCGTGACCTACGACAAGGTCAATTACTGGATCGATGCGGAGAACAACCGCCCGCTCCACGCGGAGTTCTTCGCCCGTTCGGGTCGGCTGCTGAAAACCATGCGCTATGAGGACTTCCGCGAACTCGCCGGCGCCCTGCGTCCGACGCGCCTGGTGATCGATGACGCGCTCAAGCCGGGCCGCCGCTCCGTGCTGACCTACCAGCGCATGGCACTCAAAGACCTACCGGAACACGTGTTTACGCGGGACTATCTGCGGCGCCTGCAATAGACAGGCGAGACTTCTACACCCCGCGCTGCAGTGCGTCGACGATGGGCATCTTCACGGAGCGCCGGGCGGGCCCCACGGCCGCCAGCAGCGGCGCCAGGGCACCGACGCCGAAGGCCAGCAGGGAGACGGGCAGACTCAGGCGAATCAGCGAGAGATAACCCAGGTCCGAATTCGGCGGCGGCGGCATGGGAATACCCACCGCAGAGATGGCCAGGGCGAGGAGATTGCCCAGGATCAGGCCCAACGCAGCGCCCACCAACCCCAGGATCAGGGATTCCACGAGGATCAGCTTTCTGATGCTCTCATCGCGAGTCCCCAGGGCCCGCAGGGTGCCGAACTCCGCCGCGCGCTCATGGATGCTCATACCCATGGCGGTGCCGACGCCCAGGACCACCAGCAGCAGAATCACCGCAATGAGAAACCCGAACTGTTGCTGGTACAGCTCCACGGTCTGGCGATAGAAAGGGTCCAGGTCCTCCCAGCGTTCCACGGCAAAGCCGCGGGCCCCGAAGCGGTCGCCCAGGGCGGTCGCCAACGCCGCCGTATCGGCGGTATCCGCCAGCTCCACCACGGCGACGTTCGCCCCGGACACGCCCAGCAGCTCCTGCACCGCGGCCAGGGGCAGGCGCAGCGCCACCGCGTCATAGTCCTTGGAAAAGGTCTGGAACGTGCCCACCACCTCGAATTCCAGGGAATTCATGCTGCCATCAACCGTGGTGGCGACCACATCCATCCAGTCCCCGGGCTCCAGCTCCAGGGCCTGGGCCACACCGGCGCCGAGGAGCACACCGAAGTCGTCGGAGTCCGCCAGGCGACGGCCGGCGGCGATGTTGATGTAGCTGCCCAGGGCGGATTCCCGCTCCGGCTCCACACCTTCGATAATCACGGGCCAGTCGCTGTCACCGTTGCCCGCGAGCCCCGCGGTGTACAGGCGCAGGAGTACCTGACGCACGCCCTGTTCCGCTTCCAGTTCTCCGCGCAGCGCCTCCGTGTCTTCGATCACATAGGCCTCGGGGTCGAAGGACGCAGCTTCGCGATAGCCACTGCGGCTCAGCTGCAGGTGGCCGGTTTGGGCGTAGATGATGGAATCGCCGAGCTCGACGATGGTGTCCTTGATAAACCCCCCGGCGAGAATCAGCGCCGTCACTCCCAGGGCCACCGCCCCCACCACAAAGGCGGAGCGCCCCCGCTGGCGCCGCACGTTGCGCAGCGCCAGGTCCAGCGTGGATGCCAGACTGTTCATCAGCGCACCACCCGCAGCGCATCGACGATTTCAAGGCGCGAGGCGCGCCAGGCGGGCCACACACAGGCCAGCACCGTGGCCACCCAGCTGAGCAGCGCCACGCGCAGCACCAGGGGAAGTCCCAACTCGATGCTCGCGGTGTAGCCCACGGAAAAACCGGGCGGTGCTGGCATCTGCAACGCCAGAGCGTCGAGGCCAAGGGACAGCGCGCCGGCAAAGAGCGTGCCCAGCAGGACACCGAGGAGCCCCAGCAGAGCCCCCTCGAACACGAAACCCCACAGTACACGGGAGGGCCGGGCCCCCAGGGCCATCACGGTGCCGATCTCCCGGGTGCGCTCCAGCACCGTCATCATCATGGTATTGCTGATGCTCAACAGCAGAATGGCCGTGACGATGGCCACGACCACCGTGAGCTGCTGCCGGAAGAGCTGTTCCGCCCGCCGGTAAAACTCCGCCAGGGACCACCAGTCGCGCAGCTCATAGCCCTCTGCCTCTGCGAAGGATCCGAGGCGCGCTTGCACCGCTTCAAGCTCGGCTTCGTCGCTCAGGTAGATCAGATACTGGTGGCTGCCTTCGCTGCGCATCAACTCCCGGGCAAAGCCCACCGGCGCAATGAGCAGCGCATCGTCGATGGACGCCGAACTGGCGGCAACCACCCCCCGAACGACGGTTTCCCG
>CAXBBA010000403.1:0-3024 GCA_963973805.1 uncultured Halieaceae bacterium
TTAACCACAGGTCCAGGAAGGCGTGGGGGTTCAGCGCAGCCCAGATCCCCACGAGCGCCGCGGCGATCAGCAGCAGCCTGCGGGGACGCCGCATTAAGTGTTGCGCCCGTTCGATCACCATCGCAGCACCCATCCCGCCCTGAACCACAGAACGAATAGCAGCATTATCAGCGGCAGTAGATGGTAGCCCCCATCGACCCAGGGGCGACTGCTGTCTTCGCTGAGCTGATAATGGCGATTGATTCGGCGCTGTATGTCTCGCAGGTCACTGTCATCGGCGGACAGGCGCCGGTAGTAGCCGTCCGCCGCATCGGCGATGGCGCGGAGCTGCTCTTCCTGCAGCGGTTGGGCGCGGCTGTGCAGACCTCGCGCCGCATCGGCGTCGAGCTCTTCCTGACTGCGGCCCATGCCCCAGACCAATAGCTGCACATCTCCCGTCTCGCGCAGGCGTGCGAACGCGTCGGCGGACTCATCGCTGGCTCCATCTCCGACGATGAGCAGCGTACCGCCACTGCGCTGCGCCAGCAGTGCCATGGCGGAATCAACGACGCTTTCCGGCGCCTTGCCTCGCCGGGGCAACATGCCGACCCGCAATGCATCGAGGTAGTGCAGAAGCACCGTGGAATCGTTGCTCAGGGGAAGCACCGTGTGCCCTGTACCAGCGTAGGCCAGCAGCGCCGTGTAGGCATCGCCGCGGGATTCCGCGAGCTGCAGGATCTTGTCCCGGGCCCGCTGCAGGCGCGTCGGTTGCAGGTCCGTGCTGTCCATGGACTCACTGAGGTCCACGGCGATCACCAGCGCGGCCGAATCCTGAGCGAAGGGGGAATCGCCGCGGGTCCAGCTGGGGCCCGCGATGGCGATAACCACCAGGGGGCTCAGGAGGATGGATACCCCGAAGGGGGAGAACAGGCGGCGCTGACTACCCGGCACGATCATGCGGGGAAGCAGGTGGGCAGCGATCACCGGCTCCCACTGCCGTGACAGGTCCCGGCGACGCCACTGCATAACGCTCATCAGGGCGAAGGGAATAATGAGGAGCAGCCAGGCGGGGCGCAGAAAATGCAGGTTTGCCAGGGCGTCAATCATGCACGTTCCTCCGCCGGCGCCGGGCCAACAGCGCAAACAGGGGCAGGGCGATAAGGTAGAGCAGGGCGAAGGCGGTCAGGGGCAGGTGGAACAGGGAGCTGCGCGGGCGATAGGACAGGGAGTCGTACTGCGCGGGCTCGAGTTCATCGATGCGGGTGTAGGCAGCCTGCAGGGACTCGCGATCCAGGGCCTGGAAGGCAGCCCCTCCGGTGGTCTCCGCCACGGTGTTCAGGGTTTCAAGATCCAGCGCTTCTTCCCCCACCGTCTCGGGGTCACCGACCGCTACCGTGTACACCGTGACCTGTTTTGCCGCTGCGATCGCCGCCGCGTCCACCGGGGGCACGCGGGACCCCGTGTCGTTGCCATCGGTGAGCACGATGAGCACGCGATTCCTGGTCTCGGACTCCTCGAACAGCGCAATTGCCAGGCCGATAGCGTCACCGAGGGCCGTGCTTTGTCCTGCCATGGCTACTTCGCTCTCATCCAGCAGCGTCAGCCAGGTGTCGTGATCATCGGTGAAAGGGGCCTGCAGATAGGCTGCGTTGCCGAACACGATCAGTCCGAGGCGGTCGCCGTCCCGACCCATCGCGAAGTCCCGCAACACGCTTTTCGCCGCGCTCAGGCGATCCCCGGCGTCACCGTTCTCATCTTCGAAGTCCGTAGCGGCCATGGACCCGGAAAGATCCAGGGCCAGCATGAGGTCCCGGGCGGACTTCTGCAGCGTAACCGGCGCGCCCACCCACTCGGGACGGGCGAGGGCGAGGACCAGCAGCAGCCAGCCGAGCATGGAGACGAGGCTCTGGATGCGCTGCCGTGTCATGACGCTGGCCCCGGCGCGGGGAGTCTCCCCGCTGAGACTGACCAGGCGCTGGAAGTAGGGCACCTGGAGAGAATCCTGGCTTTCCCGGTGTGCGGGCATGAGCCAGCGCACTACCAGGGGCAGAGCGATGAGAGCGAAGGCCCAGGGTTGGGTGAACTCAAGCATGGAGTTCGTGCCCCTCGATCCAGGCGCCGACACGGTCGAATAGCAGGGCGACCTGATCCGGCTCCGGGGTCCCGGGCGCGTAAGCCAGGGCATCGAGGACCGTGACATCGATGCGGTCCACCCCGGGTGCCATGGCGTGAAGCTGCTCCGCCCACTCTTCTCCTCGCAGCGGGGCCAGGCGCCGGTCTGCGGCAGCGGCGAGTGCGGTGGCGCGCAACAGTGGCGTGAGTTCCCGCAGGGCGCGCACATCGCCGCCCTCGTGGCGCTCGCGCAGGGACCGGAGAGCCGCCAGGGCGTCGCGGCGGTAGCGCTCGCGGAGCCAGCGTTTGCGCCGTTGCCAGGCCCCGTAGGCGATCGCGAGGAGGATTCCCGCGAGCAGCAGGGCCCAGCCCGCCGTCTGTGGTGTCAGGGCCACGGCGGGGGGCAGGGGAGTCTCCACGATTCCCCGGATGGCGTAGTTGCCCCAGCCCGGCCCGAAGAGTGGTGTCACAGCGCTCCCCCGAGGGCTCGCAGAATCTGGTCCAGGGTGTCGCCTTCCGTATCGATCTCGATCAGGGGCAGCCCATAGCGCTTGAGTACGTCCCGCATGTGCGTGACATGGTCGCTGAAGCTCTCGCGGAAGTGGGCCTGTAGTTCTTCGCGGGTGCCGGACACGGCGATCTGCAGCGATCCGTCAGACACCACCAGTTCCTCCAGCGGCGGCAGCGTAACCTCGGCGGGATCGAACACGTTGATGACGATCACGTCGTTGTGTTGGGACAGGCGTTTGAGCATCTCGTCACTGCGGCCGTCCCAGCCGAAGCCATCGCCGATGTAGATCACGAGGGCATCGTGGCCGAGACCGCGGCTCAGCGAATCCAGGGCCGTGTTGAGTTGCCCGGGACTGGAGCCCTGGCCAGCGGCGAGGGCGGCATTGCAGTTCGCCAGGCGTGAGAGCACGTTGATGACCGCAT
>CAXBBA010000404.1:0-2999 GCA_963973805.1 uncultured Halieaceae bacterium
CTCGATATCCGCCATGCGACGGGCCAGATCCGCCTGGGACTTCAGGCCCGCTTTGCGTAGCTGCCTCTCGAGCTTCGGTCGCGACGCTCGCACGCCACGTTGACGCCTGGCCGTCATACACCCTCCCCCGGGGTTCTTTTATCAATTTTTTCAAAGTGTTGGCGCTTAAACCGCGCTAGCCCCGGCTAGCTGTCGACAGCAGCGGATGCAAGCGGAGCGTCGCTGACCTGTAATGGATTCGCCACGTCGCCACCCCGGCGAGTGCGTGGCATACGCCCACCCCACCTCAGGAGAGACCCGTGAAAAAACACCTGACCCTGTCCGTGCTATTTGGCGCCACCCTGCTTACCGGCTGCGGCAGCGACCCGTCAGATCCCAGCAAAGCGAATCTGATGGCGGCGATTGAAGCAGGCTACGCCGAAAACGACAACTTTCCCCACTGCTTCTTTCGCTACAACCTGCCCGTCGAAGGCAACGGCATGCAGCTGCTGATGTCGGGCCCCAAGGCCAAGCTCGACGCCCTGGCCGAACTTGGCCTCGTGACGCACGAGGTGGAAGGGCCAAACACGGAATTCACCCAGCGCCAGACCCAGCACCGCTATACGCTGACGGAAGAAGGCGCCCGCCACTACGAGCAGGACAAGGGAATCTGTATCGGCAAGCCCCGATTGCTGGGCATCAGCGAGCTGTCCGAACCCTTCGAGGAGAATGGCCGCACCTACATCACGGGGACCTACCACTGGACCCTCGACGTACCGGAATGGGCAAAATCACCGGACTTCTATGACAACGACAAGCTTGGTCCCGACCGCTACTACCTGAAGATCGACGAACTCATCGAGGAAGGGCAGTTTGACGACTACTTCCGCCTGACCCTCGGCGAAGAAGGCTGGTCACTCTGAGGGGCCAAACAGGCCCCCTCCATCGGCCTCCCGGCGCTGATGAACCCGCGCCAGAATCGCGCGCTTCTTCGCTGGCGAGGCCATCATCCAGTCTGTGATCTCCACGGCGCTGCGATAGCAGCCGGTGCAGATGTCGTTCTCGTCCAGCACACAGATGGACACGCAGGGCGAGGCAGGCTCGACCTCGGGTGCACCGGCACTCACGATGCGTCGAGTTCCTGCAACAGGTCCCGAAAGCGCGCGGCGTTGCCCACGTAGTGGTCCGCATTGTGGGCGAGGCCCAGCTGCTGCTCCGCACTCAGAGTCTTGCGCACCGCGGCGGGAGAACCCAGCACCAGGGAGCCGTCGGGAATCTCCATGCCCTCGGTCACCAGCGCATTGGCACCGATGAGACAGCCGCGACCGATGCGGGCACCATTGAGCACCACCGCGCCGATACCCACCAGACTGCCGTCGCCGATGGTGCAGCCGTGAATCATGGCGTTATGCCCGACCGTGACGTTGGCACCAATGCGCGCCGGGAATCCCGGGTCCGCATGCACCACCGCGCCGTCCTGAATATTCGTGCCCGCACCGACCTCGATGTCTTCCACGTCACCGCGGAGCACGCAGGAGAACCACACGCTGGCGTTGTCGTGCAGCGTCACCCGCCCGATCACCGCCGCATTGGGCGCCACGAAATGTCCGTCGCCTAGCAGCGTCGGGTGACTGTCACCGAGGGCGTAGAGCATGGGGGACTCCTGGTCAGGGGGTTAGGGGTTGGGCGTTTGCTGCGCGGCGTAGAATTCGCGGGCAAACTCATCCAGGCGCTCTTCTTCGATCGCCTGGCGGATGGCGCTCATGTGGTTCTGATAGTAGCGCAGGTTGTGCAGCGTGTTGAGCTGGGAGCCGAGGATCTCGTTGCACTTGTCGAGGTGGTGCAGGTAGGCACGGCTGAAGTTCGCGCAGGTGTAGCAGTCACAGTTCTCATCGAGTGGCGCCGTGTCGTGGCGGTGCCGCGCATTGCGAATCTTGATGACGCCCTTCGACGTGAAGAGGTGGCCGTTGCGCGCGTTGCGCGTGGGCATCACGCAGTCGAACATGTCCACGCCCCGGCGCACGCCTTCGAGCAGGTCCGCCGGCGTGCCCACCCCCATGAGGTAGCGCGGCCGGTCGAGGGGCATATGGGGCTGGAGTCCTTCGAGCACCGCAAACATCTCGTCCTTGGGCTCACCCACCGAGAGGCCGCCGATGGCGTAGCCGTCGAAGCCGATGTCGACGAGCCCCGCCAGGCTCTCGCGGCGCAGGTCTTCGTACATGCCGCCCTGGACGATACCGAAGAGCGCACCGGGATTGCTGCCGTGGGCCGTGCGACTGCGGGCGGCCCAGCGCAGGGACAGGCGCATGGAGTCCGCCGCCTCTTCCCGCGTCGCGGGATAAGGGGTGCACTCATCGAAGATCATCACGATGTCGCTACCCAGATCGCGCTGGATGGCCATGGACGTCTCCGGGTCCAGGAACACCTTGGCGCCGTCCACCGGCGACTGAAAGGACACGCCCTCCTCCGTGATGCGGCGCATGTCACCCAGGCTGAAGACCTGAAAACCGCCGGAGTCCGTGAGTATCGGACCCTGCCACTGCATGAAATCGTGCAGGTCGCCGTGGGCCTTGATCACTTCCGTGCCGGGGCGCAGCCACAGGTGGAAGGTGTTTCCGAGGATGATCTGGGCGCCAATGGCCTCGATATCCCGGGGCAGCACCCCCTTGACCGTGCCGTAGGTCCCCACGGGCATGAAGGTGGGGGTTTCGACCACACCGCGAGCGAAATGAAGGCGACCACGGCGGGCGCCGCGCTCACCCTTGAGGCGTTCAAAGCGCATCAGTTTCTGACTCCCTCGGCCGGCGTAAGGTACATGGCATCTCCGTAGCTGAAGAAACGGTAGCGCGACGCCACCGCCTCGGCGTAGGCCCCCAGCACGGCTTCCTTGCCCGAAAAGGCACTGACGAGCATCAGCAACGTGGACTCGGGAAGGTGAAAGTTGGTGATCATGGCGTCCACGCAGTTAAAACGGTAGCCCGGATAGATAAACAGCTGCGTATCGCCGACGTAGGGTAGCA
>CAXBBA010000405.1:0-2977 GCA_963973805.1 uncultured Halieaceae bacterium
GCATACCGATGCCATGCCCGAAGGCGAGCGGTTCGGGTTGACCGCCCAAATGCGCCGTGCCGCTGTATCAGTCCCCAGCAACATCGCTGAAGGCGCAGCACGCGGTAGTGACGCAGATTTTGTTCGTTTTCTGCACATGGCAAGAGGTTCGCTTAGTGAGCTCGACACCCAGCTACAGTTGGCTGCGCGTTTAGGCTTCATCGAACGCGCCGAGTCCGCCAACGAGCAAATTCAACTCCTGTTTGGACAACTCGGCGGCCTCATCAGACACCTAAAAACGAAACAAGCAAAATGACCACGACCACCTCACCCCTCACGCCTCGCTCCCGACCCCGTAAAGGCATCATCCTCGCCGGCGGCTCCGGCACCCGCTTGCACCCGGCCACGCGGTCGATCAGCAAGCAGCTGCTGCCGGTCTACGACAAACCGATGATCTACTACCCGCTGAGCACCCTGATGCTCGCGGGCATTCGCGACATCCTGATCATCTCCACGCCCCAGGACACCCCGCGCTTTGAGCAACTGCTGGGGGACGGCGGGCAGTGGGGGATCAACCTTCAGTATGCCGTCCAGCCATCCCCGGACGGCCTCGCGCAGGCCTTCATCATCGGAGAGGACTTTATCGGCACAGAACCCTGCGTGCTGGTGCTCGGCGACAACATCTTCTACGGCCACCACTTCAACGAACTGCTGGACAACGCCATGGAGCGCGAGCAGGGCGCGACCGTGTTCGCCTACCACGTGCATGACCCTGAACGCTACGGCGTCGCCGAGTTCGACAACGACGGCAAGGTGCAATCGCTGGAAGAAAAGCCCAAGCAACCGAAATCCAGCTACGCCGTCACCGGCCTTTATTTCTACGACGCCGACGTCGTGGCGATGGCCAAGGCGCTCAAGCCCTCCGCCCGCGGCGAACTGGAAATCACCGACCTCAACATCGCCTACATGAATGCCGGGAAACTGCATGTGGAGATCATGGGCCGCGGCTATGCCTGGCTGGATACCGGAACCCACGACTCCCTGCTCGACGCCAGCCAATTCATCGCCACGCTGGAACAACGCCAGGGGCTCAAGGTTGCCTGCCCCGAAGAAATTGCCTACCGCGCCGGCTGGATCGATGCCAGCCAGCTTGAGGAGCTGGCCCGACCCCTGCTCAAGAACGGCTATGGCCGCTACCTCCAGCGTGTCCTGAAAGAAAGGGTTTTCTGAACATGAAAGCCACGCCCTTAACGATCCCCGACGTCCTGCTCCTAGAACCCCGCGTGTTCGAAGACGAACGCGGCTTCTTCTACGAGAGCTACAACCAGCAGGCCTTCGACGAGGCCGTTGGCCACCCCGTCACGTTCGTACAGGACAACCACAGCCGCTCCGTAAAGGGCACCCTGCGCGGTCTGCACTATCAGCTTCCGCCGCATCCGCAGGGCAAGCTGGTACGTGTGACGCTCGGCGCGGTCTTCGACGTGGCCGTGGACATCCGCCGCGGGTCGGCCACCTTCGGGCAATGGGTGGGGGAAACGCTCTCCGCCGAAAACCGCCGACAGCTATGGATTCCACCCGGCTTTCTGGTCACCAGCGACATCGCCGAGTTCCAGTACAAGTGCACCGATTTCTACGCACCCGCCTGCGAGCGAAGCATCCGCTGGAACGACGCCAACCTGGGCATCGACTGGCCCCTCGACGGCGACCCGCTGATCTCCGCCAAGGACGCGCAGGCCGCGACCTTCCGCAATGCGGAGGTTTTTGAGTGAACACCGCCGTCATCCGACGACTGCTGGCGGTCGGACAGGGCGATGGCCTGCGTGCCCAGCTTGTCCGCGGGGCGATGGGTGTGGGCGGGCTCAAGCTGTTGTCCCTGCCCCTTACGCTGACAACGTCCATCCTCCTGGCCCGCGCGCTGGGGCCGCAGGGCTACGGGCAATACGCGTTCGTGATGGCGGTGATCGCCCTGCTTGCCCTCCCCATCGGACCGGGGCTTGGGCAGCTTGTAACGCGCGAAGTCGCGCGCTATCACCATGGCGAGGACTGGTCGCTCTTCCGCGGGCTGTTGCGTCGAGCTCACCAATGGATATTGCTCGGCTCGGTGGTGATGATCGGCGCCGTCGCCATCGTTGCCGGCCACAATGCAGCATGGGCGGTGGACGACCGCTGGACACTACTGTTCATGGCCAGTCTCATGCTGCCTCTGCTGGGGCTCAACGCCTTGCGGAGCCATACCCTGCGGGGGCTGCGCCACGTGTTCCAGGCGCAGCTGCCCGAGCTGCTGGCACGCCCTGCCTTTCATCTGGTGTTTGCGGGCGTGTTGCTTGTCGGTGGTGCGCTCACGCCGGCTACCGCACTGGGCAGTCAGATTGCCGCGACCGGACTGGCCTTCCTGCTCGGTGCATGGCTCCTCGCGCGTTATTGGCCCGCGCAGGTCAAAGTGGCCGATCCGGACTATCGTCACGGCGAATGGGCGCGCGCCCTGCTCCCGTTCACCCTGATGGCCGCTGTCAGCACCCTGAACGCCCAGATCGGCATCCTTGCCCTTGGGTGGCTGGGGACGGACGAAGATGTCGCTGTCCTGCAGGTGGCGCAGCAGGGCGCCCTCCTCGTGGTTCTGTCGATGACCATCGTCAACCTGGTCATCGGCCCACACATCACCCGAGCACATCGGGAGGGCGACAAGGCGAGACTGCAGCAGCTCTCCCGGCAGTCATCCCGGGCCGCACTCGCCGTCGCTTTGCCAATCGCTCTGGCCTTCATCCTCCTCGGGAAGCCGATCCTCCTATTCGTTTACGGTGAGGCGTACGCCGCTACCGTGACTTGGCCGCTGGCCATTCTTGCGTTCGGACAATTGGTGAACGTGGCGTTCGGGTCTGTTGGCACGTTCCTTACCATGAGCGGCTATGAGCGAGATACGTTGACCGGACAGATCATTGCCTTGGTCGTTAACGGCGCGGCCGCCGTGGCGTTGATCCCGTTTCTGGGCGTGATCGGC
>CAXBBA010000406.1:0-2977 GCA_963973805.1 uncultured Halieaceae bacterium
CGGGTAGTCCTCGACCAGAGCATCCGCCAACTGGCGGGCTTTTTCCACATCGCCATCGACACTGGCAAGGTGACGTACCTCTACCAGGCGTACGAACGGATGATCGGCTGTGTTGCGCTTGGCGGACTCGATCAGATCCTCCGCCTTGGGCAGGTTACCCACCGCACCCTCGGCATTGGCCAGGGCCGCCAGTATCACCGCATTGTTCTCCAGTCCGACGAAGCGGCCATCCAGCGCCTCATCCAGCAGATCGCGGTACTTGCCCGCCTCTACCAGTGCCATGGCGTAATCGGCCGCCAGCCCCGGATCGTTCTCGAAGGAAAGCGCCTTCTCATACTCCTCTGCGGCCTCAGCGAAGGAGGCTTTCGCCAGGGCGATATCGCCCAGCAACTTGCGGCCCTCGGTGCTCCGGGGCAATTGCTGCAGCGCCGCCTTGGCGTCGATGCTCGCCGCCTGATAGTCACCGCTCTCCAGCGCCGCCCGCCCCCGGGCCAGCAGCTCCTCCGGCGGCAGCGTTTCGCCGCAGGCGGTCAGAAAAAGAACGAGGGGGAGAAAAACGACTGTTAAAGCGCGCTTGATACCCATTGGGGGAATTCCTTAGCGTTGTATTCGCAATGGCAAGGTGGCATTGGGACACCTACTGTACGCCATGGCGCGGGCTTGGCAAGATGCCAGAAGCGGCATCGCGTCACAAAAATGTGAAAAACTGAAGTAAATCAGAACCAGCGTTTGACTTCGAGATACACCCGATCGCGGTTGTCGTAGGGACCGAACAGTCCGATGGCATCACCACCGAACACGTCGGCCCCGAGCTGCAGGCGCCAGTCCCGCCTGAAGCGCCACGCGAACTTGGGCCGGAGCAGATAGTCCTCGCGATTGAGCCCCGCCAGCGCCAGCAGCTCGAACTCCATGCGACTGCCCAGCGCGTAGTTCACCAGCACGGTCACGCCGAGCTCATCGTCATCAAAGCCCATGCGGGGATCATGGTCATCGGTGTGGCGCCCGTAGAGCTGCAGGTCCCAGCGCCAGTCCCCCAGAGGGACGGTCGCGCCTACGACCCAGTCGAGCACGTCCGAGGGCAGAATCGCCGCCGGGTCTGCGGGGTCGGCGGACTGGAATCGGCGATCCGGCGTGTACACCGCCTCGCCCTTGAACACAAAGCTGCCAAAATCCTTGGAGAAGGTGCCACCGAACTGTTCAATGGCGTCGTACTGGAGCGTGAGCCCATCGTCTTCCAGTACCAGCGTCGGCGCTACGCTGACGCTATCGTAGTAATAGGCGGAGAGGCTCCAGCCGTGGAGCAACGTTGAGCCCCGCACCCCCCAGTTGTAGGTGCTCAGATCGCGATCCGGACGATCATCGCTCACCGCTGTGCCCGACGCCAGGGCATAGGGATAGAAGTCCGCTCCGGGCTCCCCGATCTTGTCCACGCTCGGCAGCGGCACATACACCAGCTCCAGCGTGTGATCCCCGGCGAAATACTGCGTATTCCAGGCCCACTGGGGAATGCGCATAGCCTCGAAGTCCTGCAGATAGAATTCCCGCAGGTCCCGGGCGGACACGACGTCGGCGAGGAACAACCCCACCATCTCACCCCAGACTAAGTGTTGACGCCCCACGCGATGGGCCCAGGCGCCGCTGCCGAAGTCCAGGTAGAACTCGCGAATCTGTGCCTCGAAGCGCTGGTCATCGCGCACCGCGGAGGGATAGAAGTCATCCTCGAGGGCATAGGCGCCATCGCCGTCGAGGCGACCCGCCAGCTTGTACCGCACCCCCTCGGACAGCTGGCCACTGACCGCCAGTTCCAGGCGTGCGCGCAGCTTGGACCAGTGTTCCGGTTCGGCGTAGGTGTAGGCCGCCGATGTTTCGAGGTAGCCGGACCAGCGGTGGCCGGAGGCGGCCGGTGCCCCGAAATCGAAAAGGTCATCGAGCTCGTCGACGCCCGAATCGGGGCTCGTCTCTGCGGGTCCTGCCCCCTCCTGAGCCTGTGCCACCTTAGGAGCCACCGTCTCCGCAGCGGACTCCCCGGCGCCGGAGGCGACCGTCGGCGCAATGACTGCGATCGCTTCTGCTTGTGCGTCGCGATCTGTATTGGTATTCGTGCTGGGATCGAGGTCGTCAGTGGCTCCGGCAGCCCCGGCAACGGACTCCGTCGTTCGCCAGATGTCCACCACCAGGCGATGGCCCCGCCCCGCCGCCGGGTCCGGCGCCAGCGTAAATCGCCGGATGCGATGCTCCCCGGCCTCCAGGTCCAGCACCAGACGCAGCACGCCCCCGTCGTGACCGGCGCTGCGCAGGCGTTCGACCGCGGTGCCGCTGAAGTCCGCGGTGCTCGCCGACGCCAGGCGCGCGTCGCGCAGGTCCAGCACCACGCGCTGGGGATCCTCCAGCATGAAATAGCGATAGTCCGGCTCCTGATCCAGATCGAACACGACCCGGGTCCGCCCGTCCTGCAGGCCGACACGCACGCCACCCACGCTGAGCGTCTCCGCCCCCGCCCCCAGCGAGGCCAGGACCAGACACAGACCGAAGACGTGCCGCCAGCGCCGCCCTCCCGGGGCGTCAGTCTGCGGGCACATCCTGAACTACACCGTCTTCGATGTGCAGCAGGCGATCCGCGCGCTCCATCACCTTGGGATCATGGGTGGAGAACACAAAGCTCACGCCGGAGTCGCGATTCAGGGCCTGCATGAGATCGAGGATCTCCTCGCCCGTCGCACGATCCAGGTTCGCCGTGGGCTCGTCCGCCAGAATCACCCGACCCTGGGGAGCCAGGGCGCGCGCGATGGCCACCCGCTGGCGCTGCCCTCCCGACAATTGCCCAGGGCGGTGCCCTGCATAGTCGCTGAGACCCACTACATCCAGGTAGTGACTAACGCGCCGCTGGCGTTCCGCCGGGGACAGCTCGGGCATGAGCAGCAAGGGGTATTCGACGTTTTCCGCCGCCGACAGCACCGGCAGCAAATTGAATGTCTGG
>CAXBBA010000407.1:0-2970 GCA_963973805.1 uncultured Halieaceae bacterium
TTCCTTTTGCGTTTGTGCTGATCCAGGGCCCTGCCACCATCGAGACCCTGACGCCCAATGAACTGCTCCCCTACTCTACGCAAATTGCGCGTCGCTACGTCGGTGATGAGCGTGCAGAAACCTACGGTCGTCGCAATGCGGCAGAGGGCGAACTGCTTATCCGTGTTCCGCTCACAAAAGTAGTTGCTCGCAAAGGCGTGGCGTCGTGATGCTTGAGTTTGTGGCGGTCCGGCACTCCATCGACGCAGGCGGGCGGCTGTGTGTATCTCATGGTGGACGTGATTCTGCGAACCCGGAATAAATGCCGTGGGGGAATAAAAATGGACGATCTGCAGACAATCACCACCTTTTTGGGCTGGTGTACCCTCGTGAATCTGGGTATTTACCTGTTTTCGGTCCTGGCGCTGATGGGGTTCAGGGGGCCAATCAAGAAAATACACTCTGCAGTTTCCGCCGTTCCAGGCGAGAAGCTTGATGAGGTCTATTTTAATTATCTAGGCAATTTTAAAATGGCCATCATCGTCTTGAACATTGCACCTTATGTGGCGCTCAAGCTTATGGCGTGAGCGATTCAGGTGTAACAGAAAAGCCTCGTTTCGCTCTCCAGGCGCGGCAAATATCCGGCGTCTTATATCGCATGGGAGCGTCGATTTTCGAAGTGCCAGGCTTGCAATTTCAAATTCGGACTCCTGTCGATTCCGCGTCAGGGAGTTGTAGCTCACCTCTCGCTGCAAGTGGATGTGTTACCTTTGCTCTGGAGTGAAATCGCCTTTGGTAAAGGGTGAAAGTTCCAGGGGAGGGCGCCGTAGTTGCTTGTGTGCTCCAGAAAAAAGTAAAGAAACTGCACCTGGTGCTGCGCGAGAACCGGTGAGGCGTTGTATGAATGAGGAATTCATGGCGCTCGGCTCTTGGTGATTCCCTGCGGCTTTATGACTAAGGACTAGGGCTTAAGTGATAGATAAAGTAATACATGACTTTCTGATTATCTGGGCTACCGTCGACCCCATCGGGACCATGGCGCTGTTTGCCGGACTGACCGCCAGTCTCTCCGCGAAAGAGCGTCGAAAAACGGCGTTCAAAACCATACTTTATGCGGCACTGATTCTGGCGGGGGCAATTCTCGTTGGACAGTTACTGCTTGGGGCCATGGGGATTAGCCTTATCTCATTCCAGGTCGCGGGAGGGATAATTCTATTTCTGTTCGGGTTGCAGATGGTGTTTTCCAGCGGCATTCGGGAACAGAGTGGGGAGCCGCTTCACGATATATCAGTCTTTCCCCTCGCGATTCCCGCTACGGCTTCGCCGGGGGCGATACTGGCTGTTATTTTAATAACTGATAATAACGTTTACACCATTCAGGAGCAGCTATTCACCTCGGCCACAATGTTGGCTGTGTTGCTTATTAACCTGGTGTTGCTGCTCTTTTCCGGGGTGATTATCAGAATTATTGGTAATGGCGGGGCCTCACTCCTCACCCGCATCATGGGCATGATACTGGCCGCCCTGTCGATTGAGTTCATTATGGAAGCCTTTGGCCTTGAGAAATGGGCGGAGACATAAGGCTTCCGCACCGCGATCACGCATTTATTTTGACCGGATTGGCTTTGACGCTACCATTCTTGATGGGGAATGCATGGACAGGCCGGCTCCCGGATCCGATAGGTCGTCGCGGAATCAAATCTCATGCTCAGAGCAACCGCATACTTCGCCATAGTGTTCGCTGCCGGCTTCGTTTTGGGTGTCGTTCGCGTGCTCTGGCTTGTTCCGCTGGTTGGCGAACGGTCGGCGGAGCTGCTGGAGATGCCGCTGATGCTGGCGGCTATTGTCGTCAGCGCCCGCTTTGTGACCCGGCGCTTCCCCGCATCGCGTCAGGGGGAGCTCCTGATCTCGGGTGCTATTGCCCTTGCGCTGATGCTGGCCGTGGAGTTCTCTGTAGTACTGGGGCTCAGGGGGCTGTCGGTCCGTGAGTATGTCGCAGAGCGAGACCCAGTTGCCGGTACGTTCTATCTTATAATGCTTGGCGTTTTCGCGCTCATGCCCTGGGTGATAGGACGAAAATCATGACACCTGCCATCGATCTCGCCAGAAAAGCCGGTACGGAGCACTCCGTGCACGAGTATGCCCATGACCCCGCCAGTGACTCCTATGGTCTGGAGGCGGTCGAGAAACTGCGCATCCCTGAGCAGCGAGTGTTCAAGACGCTCGTGGTGAGCCTCGATGGCCGGGAGCTTGCGGTCGGCGTCATCCCCGTAGCTGCCAGGCTCAGCATGAAGCGCATCGCCAAAGCTGCGGGGGCCAAAAAGGCGGTGATGGCCGGCAGGCAGGACGTAGAGCGCTCCACCGGGTATGTGCTGGGCGGTGTGAGTCCCCTGGGACAGAAGCGCCGCCTGAAGACCTTTGTGGATAGCTCGGCGACGGGGCAATCCACGATTTTCGTAAGCGCCGGTCGGCGTGGTCTGGAGATTGAGTTGAATCCCCAGGATCTCGTGCAGTTGCTCCATGGGCAGCTTGCAGACCTGTGCCAGGAGTAAGCTGTTCCGGCGACGGGTAACGACTCCCTGACCCGACTATCGAGAGGAATCAATGGACTGGAAGATTTTCGCGACGGTGTTCGCCACGGTTTTTCTGGCAGAACTGGGCGACAAGACGCAACTGGCCACGATGCTGTTCGCCAGTGACCGCACCGTTGGCAAGGGGACGGTGTTTGCCGCGTCATCCCTGGCGCTGGTATGTGCCGCAGCGGTGGGAGTGCTCGCGGGAGCGCTCCTGGGAGAGTTCATCAATCCCCGCATACTGCACTATATTGCCGGGGCGGGCTTTGTCCTGGTGGGGATCGTCACCCTTATCAATGCCTAGCGCCTGCACCGGGTATTCGCGCACGCAGAGCGTTCCTTCACGGAGATCACCAGCGATGAGTCACAGTCGCCTTGAAGTAAAGGTTATCCCGGGAGCCTCACGATCCGAGATCGT
>CAXBBA010000408.1:0-2961 GCA_963973805.1 uncultured Halieaceae bacterium
TAGGGACCGAAGAAGGGCAGGGTGACCCGTCCCGCTACGGAGGACACATTCACGATGCGTCCCTGGTGGCGCTCGCGCATTCCCGGCAGAAACGCCCGCGTGACCCGCACCAGGCCCAGCACGTTGGTTTCGTACTGGCGTACCCACTCCTCGTCGCTTATCGCTTCCAGGGGGCCCACAACCGCGTAGCCGGCATTGTTCACCAGAACATCCGGCGACCGGCCGTCCAGGGTGGCCGACACGGCGCTGGCTGCAGCGGCAATGGAATCCGGGTCCGTAACGTCCAGAGACACGGGGGTGATGTGCTCGTACTCATTATCCAGTTCTTCGAGTACCTCTGAATTGCGGCCGGCGGCAAAGACCCGGTGACCCTTGCGCGCCAGCAGAATGGCGCTGGCGCGACCGATGCCGGCGGTAGCACCTGTGATAACAATGTTTGCCATGGTGTCCTCCTAATGCCTCAGCTGGCAACGATAGCTTCGATGAGGCGGGGGCCGCGAGTGGCCATCGCCTCCCGGAACTGGCTTTCGAACTCGGCAGCGGTGCTGGCCCGCGTTGCGGGGACGCCGAGGCCTTCGGCGATTTGCTGGTAGCACATGTCCGGGTTGGAAAGATCGAGCATGGAAAGCGTCTTGGCGTTCGGTTCCCCCGCGCCGACGCGCGCGAGTTCGATGTTGAGAATGGCGTAGCTGCTGTTGTTGAGCAGCACCACGGTCACATCGACGTTTTCCCGGGCCATGCTCCACAGGGCCTGGATTGTGTACATGGAAGAGCCATCCGCTTCGAGGGCCACAACCTTCCGGTCGGGACAGGCCAGCGAGGCGCCCAGGGCAAGGGGTAGTCCCTGGCCGATGGCGCCCCCGGTCAAGGTCATCCAGTCGTGGGGCTCCGCCTGTTCCGTGCACAGGTAAATGGCCAGCCCGCCGGTAGCCCCTTCATCCGAGACGATCGCATCGGCGGGGAGCTCGTTGCTGATGATCTGGCCAATGGTCAGGGGATTCAGGGTGTCGTCCCCGATTTCGTGGAGTTGACGGGTCTGCAGCACCGTCGGCGCCCGGGTAGCCCCGAGACTCCCGGCGAGATCGATCACCGCCTGCTCCACGTCCTCGTTGGCTTCCGCCAGGGTGATGAGCTGGCAGCTGTCGGGCGTCAGCCAGCTCTCCTTGTCCGGGTAGGCGAAGAAACTGACGGGGGCGGGGGCGCCCAGGAGAATCAGCTGGTCGAACGCTGCCAGGGCCTCTTCCGCCTGCTCGGCAAAATAGGGCAGGCGCTGCACGGCCACGCGTCCCGCACCCCGTTGCAGGCGCGTGGGGAACGTGCTGGTCATCAGGGTGACGTCGTGGGCTTCGACGATGGCACCCAGGCGCTCCAGGTTTTCGGCGCGCAATGCGCGTCCACCCAGCAACAGGCAGGTTTTTCCGGGCCCGGCTATCGCCTGGGCACCGCGCTCGATGCGCGACTCGGGTACGGTGAGCAGGGGTTTGGGTTCCAGGGCAGGCGCCGCCTCTGTCGCCTCGGTCCACGCATGATCCGCGGGAGCGATAAGCGTTGCGATCTGGCCATTTCCCGCCAGGGAAGCCTGCACCGCTCGTGCGCCGCCGGCGGAGAGGGCGTCGGGCGAGGAGGCAACTTCTGTCCAGTGCGAGCCCCAGCGGGCGATGGTCGTCAGGTCCGAGGTGAGGGGAGCGTCAAACTGCAGGTGATAGGAGGCGTGATCGCCCACGATGTTGACCACGGGAGAGCCTGCCCGGCGTGCGTTGTGCATGTTTGCCAGGCTGTTGGAGAAGCCCGAGCCCAGGTGCAGCAGTGTCGCGGCGGGCTTCTGCGCCATGCGCGCATAGCCATCGGCGGCGCCGGATACGACGCCTTCGAACAGGCAGAGTACGGGGCGCATCGCGTCGGTTTTGCCGATCGCCGACACAAGTTGCATTTCTGAGGTTCCGGGATTCGCAAAGCAGACTTCCACGCCGCTGTCGACGAGGGTCTGGAGTAGGGCTTCGGCACCGTTCACGGACGATTCTCCTGTTATGAGTTCCAGCGTCTATGATAGGCGATCGCCGGGCTCGATGCGTGGGCCAGGGCAATTGCGAATTGTTCCATTCGGGTGAGTGACCTAAAATCCCGCGCTTTCCAATCAGCGAGATACCAGCCATGGCGATGAACCGGCGCTCAAAAAATATCACCCAGGGGGTTCAGCGTGCTCCGAACCGCTCCATGTACTACGCCCTCGGCTACGAAGCTGACGACTTCTCCAAGCCCATGGTCGGTATTGCGGACGCACACTCCACGATCACGCCCTGCAATGCGGGGCTGCGGGTGCTCGCTGAGGCGGCGGAGGAGGGCCTGCGGGAAGCGGGGGCCAATCCCCAGGTATTCGGCACGCCGACGATCTCCGACGGAATGTCCATGGGCACCGAGGGCATGAAGTACTCCCTGGTGTCCCGGGAAGTTATTTCAGACTGCATTGAAACCTGCGTCGGCGGTCAGTGGATGGATGGCGTCGTGGTCATCGGCGGCTGCGACAAGAACATGCCCGGCGGCATGATGGGCATGCTGCGGGCGAATGTGCCGTCGATCTTTGTCTATGGCGGGACCATTCTTCCCGGCCGCTACAACGGCGAGGACCTGAATATCGTCAGCGTGTTCGAGGCCGTCGGCGAACATGCCGCGGGGCGCATCAATGACGACGACCTGCTCGCCATCGAACGCAGTGCAATACCGGGCACGGGTTCCTGCGGTGGCATGTATACCGCCAATACCATGAGCAGCGCCTTTGAGGCCCTGGGCCTGAGCCTGCCGTATTCCTCCACCATGGCCAACGTCGAGAGTGAGAAGCGCGAGTCTGCAAAAGAGAGCGCCCGCGTTCTGGTAGAGGCGGTGCGCCAGAACATCAAGCCGCGGGATATTGTCACTCGCGAGGCGCTGGAAAACGCCGTGTCCGTCATCATGGCGACGGGCGGT
>CAXBBA010000409.1:0-2950 GCA_963973805.1 uncultured Halieaceae bacterium
AGTCGCCCCAGGCCGGCCGCCGCCGGCAGGGCCAGGAGAAAGGCCACCGCCATCAGGGGCAGATAGCTTGTACCCATGCCCAGCAGATCGTGCCAGGATGCGCCGAGGCGATCCCGGAGCGTGATCGGTAATCCCAGATTCTCGATGCGCTGGAGAATTACCTGCGTAGACAGGATACTGCCCAGCACGTAGGCCCCAAGCACCGCAGGAAGAAACGCAATGATAGCCCGTCCCATTGGTCGTCGACTCCTTTTCACCAGCGCCCATCATGCCCTGTCTGGCGAAGGGGTGAAATGGTCCCGGGGGCTGCGCACACTGCTCGCGGCCGCCGCGATCCTCCTCTCATCGGGAATCGCCACTGCCCAGCCCCCAACCTATTCCCTGCGCACGATCGCTGAAGACCTGCGCTGGCCCTGGAGTCTCGCGCTACTCCCGGACGGGGACTTTCTCGTCACGGAGCGTGAAGGACGACTGCTGCGGGTCCGCCCGTCGGGGCAGCGCAGCATCGTGGAGGGCACGCCTCCGACGCTGTTTGCCGGTCAGGGGGGTTACTTTGACATCGTGCTGCACCCGCGCTTCGAGACCACGCGCTGGGTATTCCTCAGCTACGCCGACGGCAGCAAAACGGCCAACGGCACCGCGGTGCTGCGGGCGCGCTACGAAGATGAGCAACTCCGGGACGCCAAGGCATTGCTGCGCGTGAAACCGGACAAGAGCACGCCCCAGCACTACGGGGGGCGCCTGCTGTTCCTGCCCGATGAAACCCTGCTCATGACCTCCGGTGAGGGCTTCGAACACCGGGAGGATGCCCAGTCCCTCACCAGCGAGCTGGGCAAGGTGCTGCGCTTCGATGTGGATGGCAAGGCGCGGGGCCTGGCCGGCAAAGGCCCCGATACCCGCACCCGGATCTGGTCCTACGGACATCGCAACCCCCAGGGTCTGGTGCACATTCCCGAGACCGACGAGGTGCTGCTCCACGAGCATGGTCCGCGCGGCGGCGACGAATTGAATCGGGTACTCCGGGGAGAGAACTACGGCTGGCCCCTGGTGACCTACGGCGTGGATTACAGCGGCGCCTATGTTTCCCCGTTCCAGCGGGCGGAAGGTATACGCGAACCGCTATGGACCTGGACCCCCAGCATCGCTCCATCGGGCATGGCCTGGTACACCGGTTACCGCTTCCCGGCCTGGCGAAGCAGTCTGTTCGTCGGAGCCCTGGTCAACCGCGAGGTGCGTCGCCTGGAGTTTCGCAACGGGGTGGTACAACGCGAGGAGGCGCTGTTTGCGGAGCTGGACGAGCGTATCCGCGACCTGCGCGTTTTCGACGACAGGATCTTTATTCTGACCGACAGCGAGCAGGGCAGGCTGATCGAAGTCCTGCCCCACTAAATTGGCAGGCCCCTTGGCAGGCCCCTTAACAGCCCCCTCAGCCGCCCCCTGTCAGGAAGCTTTTTTCCGCGGCGTCGCTTTACGTTTGGCGGCGGTCTTTTTCGCGGGCGCTTTCTTTTTCGCTGCGGCTTTTTTAGCGGGGGCTTTCTTCACCGCTTTTTTTGCCGGAGCTTTTTTCTTCGCCTTGGCTTTGGGTTTTGCTTTGGCCTTGGCCTTGGCTCGGCGCGCAGCGGCTTTCTCTACCATGGCCGCCGCCCGTTCCGCGGCCTGCGCCTTCTGTGCCTCGAGAGCGAGGTCCGCGCGCATCGGCACCAGCTTCTCGGCGTAGCTGTAGGCTGCCTTGGCAACATCGCTGACCGCATCACCGAGTTCCTGCACCTGCTTCATCAGCGCATCGACTCGTTTCTGATTCGCCGCATTGCTCTTGCTACGCAGCGACGCGCGGGCCTTCTTGAGGCGATCACTCGCCGCCTTGTGCTTCTTGCGCGTGGCCGCCAGATCCCGCTTCGCCTTGCCATGGGCTCGTTCGGTTTCCTTGAGCAACCGCTGGCGCAGCTGCTCCACGCGCTTGCTGGCCTTCTCTGCCGCTTTCGTTGCCTGGGCCAGTTCCTTTTCCAACATAGGTGTCACCTTTTACTTTTATTAACGGAATACCCAGCCCCAGTGTAGGGAGAAATTGGATTCTTGTAACTGTGTTTTATTGATCTACACCAAAGAACCTGATCTTCGACGGGACCTGGCGCAGCAGCGCCTCGCCTGGTCGCATACCCAACCCCGCTCCGATACCGGAAGTTGTCGCGCCCCCTGCCCTGAGACTATGCTGTCGCTCCATAAAGGAAGCGCACCAGGATGGCGCCATGAGCGAAGAAGAGAAACCGCCCTCGGGCCCCCGCATTCCCCGCGCCCTGCGCAAGCGTCTTCGCGCCGCTGCAGTAGCCAAGGTCCGCCAGGACATTATTCACGCGGGGCGCAGTGAAGGAGATTACGCGCAGGAAGATCTCGAGTATCTGGTGGCCGAAAAGGAAAAGGAAATCTGGTCCGGCATCGGCTGGAAGGGCTTTGGTGTCGTCGCGCTGCTCCTGGGCATCAACATCGGAATCTGACGCCGTGTCCCTCTTCCGCTTCGTAAAGTACTCGTCGATTCTTTTCTTCCTCGGCCGACATCGCACCAAGCTGTTCCGGTCCTTGGCCGTACTGCTCTTTGCCCTGGTCACCACGCTGCTTTACGAAGATGTGCGCGTATACCTCGAGACGCGACACCCCGAAACGCTGATCTACGCCCTGGGCGTCAAAATCCTCATTGTGTACGGCGCTCTGGCCTTCGTACTGCTGCAGTTTCGTCCCGGTGCGGGCACCAGCGACGTCGGCGAAGCCCGCGCCGCCGCCGTCGCCCGGAACCCGCGGGGCAAAGGTGATGGCGCACCATCAGGGGAACCCGCCCCCCTCGATGCGCTCGCCGACCTGGACAGCCACAGCAGTCTGCAAACGCGCTACGACCGCATTCTCCAGGGGCGAGACCATGCTCCCCCAAGCTCCCGCGATGGAAAATAGGTGACCCCGA
>CAXBBA010000410.1:0-2949 GCA_963973805.1 uncultured Halieaceae bacterium
GGGGTTCGGGCTGGCGGCGCCGGGCCAGTGCTGGCTGTCCATGCCCGTTACCCAGAGCCCGTCGAAGGACAGCCCCGTGGTTTCGAGGGGACCGAGGACCTGCAGGCCGCGATCCGGAGTCTGGGGTTGGAACTGTTGGTCGCTCATGTGGCTGCGCAGGCGTGCCACACAGTCCCCGTAGCTCAGAGGCTCCAGCACAACGTCCAGAGCCGCGAAGCTCTCCAGCGCCTGCTGCCAATGCTGCAGCTGCTGGTACTCGAGGGAGTCGAGACTCTGGCCCCGCGGCCAGCCCCAGGCGTCCAGCAGCCCCTGCAGGGGTTTGATCCACTGTGCCGGGGAGAGCTTGCGCTGAAGCAGTCGATCGTCCACCGACCGTTCCCGGGCGCGATCCCAGGGAGCCGATCCGGGGGCGAAGGCCTCCGCGAGTATGCCCCGCAGAAGAAACTGGGGAATCCGGGCCTGGCCCAGATCCCGCAGACGGTCCACGCAGGCCTGCATCGGCTTCGCTCCAGCCTCGAAATCCGCCAGGAAGCGGGATTGGAGCACGCCGATCAGCCCATCTACAGTTACCGGGTCACCGGCGAGGTCGAGTATCTGCAGGGCGTCGCGGACCAGGGGTACGCGATCCAGGCGAAAGCCCGTGGCAAAGTTCACGGGCAGGCGCTCGTAGCCAACGGTCAGGCAGTCAAAGGCGCGTCGCAGCAGCGTCTCGAACACGGCCCGGTCCCCCTCCATGTCCGACAGCACCACCGCATAACGCCCCTCGGGGTCCTCGTCGTGACGCTGGCGGCACCAGGCTGCTGCGGCGGCCAGCTCCTGGCGCTTGTCGCTGTAGGCCCGCAGGGGTTCGCAGCGGGCCGGGGTGGAGCTGGCCGGAGATAGGTCCCGGGCACCGCAGGCTGTCGCGACGCGCTGGTAAAGGGGCGGCAGGTCGTCCAGCTGCAGCATGAGTATGTCGCGGGACTCGTCCCGTGGCGCCGTCGCGAGTTCTGCCACCGCCTGTTCCGGTGTGAGTTGCGACCGCTCCCTCAACGCCTCGCGGAATGTGCGAGCCCAGATCAGGAAGGCCTCGCTGTCCGCTCCGAAGGAAAACGCCTGGGTGAGTGCCCGGTCCTCGGGATTCAGGCACCACAGCTCCAGCCGCTCATGCGCCTCCTGGCAGAGCGCGGCGGCCCGGGCGGTATTGAGTAGCGAAAAGCCCCGGGGATCGTCCTCAATAACCTGCTGCCAGAGAAGTCGTTGCATCGGCGCCGGCAGCACCACCCGGGGCGCGAACATGCCCCGGGTGACGCGATGGTTCCAGGCATCCAGCCAGTACTGTCGATGGGGCATGATTTCACCGCGGAGCCAGGCCAGGTCACCCCGGTCCGCCCGTCGCCGCATCGCCGCATCCCGCAGGGCGCGACTGAGGCGTCGGTTCGGGGTGAGCAGATGGGCACCGTCATCCAGTGCGGCTGCGAGCTCGTCGGAAAGGCTGAACAGGGGCCGCAGCGTCACGGTTTGCCCCCGTGATCCCGTTCCCACGCGTCGATCGCCACCGTGGCGCCGCGTCGGCGCCGCCCCACTGTCTGCCTCGCTTCCCTACCTTTCATCGCACCACTGCTTTAGAATCCTGCCGCCATTCACTGATCAAACTTTCGCCGTCCCGTTGACCCGTCCGACGGCACTCTAGCAGGACCCCACGCATGAGCAATAACGTCCACAACGTCAATGTAGCCTCACAGGACATATTGATAACCCCCGCGTCCCTGAAGCAGGCGGTGCCCTTGACAGAAGCGCGCGCCCAGGCTGTGACCGAAAGCCGCCAGACCGTATGGAATATCCTGGATCGTCGCGACCCGCGCCTGCTGGTGGTGGTCGGGCCCTGTTCCATCCACGACCCGGAAGCGGCCATGGATTATGCCCGGCGCCTGAAAGCCCTCAGCGACGAGCTCAAGGACACGCTGTTCATCGTGATGCGGGTCTATTTTGAGAAGCCCCGGACCACGGTGGGCTGGAAGGGGCTGATCAATGATCCGCACCTGGACGACTCCTTCCACATTGAAGAGGGATTGCACCTGGCCCGAGGACTGTTGGCAGATATCGTGGATCTGGGCCTGCCCGTCTCTACCGAGGCGCTCGACCCCATCTCGCCCCAGTACATTCAGGATCTGATCAGCTGGTCCGCCATTGGCGCCCGCACCACGGAATCCCAGACTCACCGCGAGATGGCCAGTGGCCTGTCCTCCGCCGTCGGTTTCAAGAACGGCACCGACGGGGGCCTGACCGTCGCGATCAACGCCCTGCGCTCCGCCAGTCGGCCCCACCGTTTTCTCGGGATCAACAGCCAGGGCCAGGTGTCCGTTTTCACGACGCGCGGCAATCGCTACGGCCACGTGGTGCTGCGCGGTGGGAGCGAAGGGCCCAACTACGATTCCGTGCATGTGCGACTGTGTGAGAACGCTCTGGAAGATGCGGGGCTGGCGGCCACGATCATGGTCGATTGCAGCCATGCGAACTCCAACAAGGACCCCTCTCTTCAGCCCCTGGTCGCCGACAACGTGGCCAACCAGATCGCTGCGGGGAACCAATCCGTCATCGGCCTGATGATCGAGAGCAACATCCACGGTGGGAACCAGGCGTTGTCAGACAAGCGTGAAGACCTGGCCTACGGGGTTTCGATAACCGATGGTTGCATCGGCTGGGAAGATACCGAGGATTGCCTGCGCGGGCTGGATCAGAAGCTATCCGGGGTGCTCCCGGCGCGCATCGAACCCTAGGCGCCCACTCTCACCCCCGCTGCTGTGAGCGGGGGTGCCGGGGAGTCGGGGAGTCGGGATCAATAGAATGCGTTGCTGCGGTCCGAGTGGTCCGTCATGTCGCGCACCCCTTTCAGCTGGGGCAGTTGCTCCAGCAGGGTTTTCTCCACTCCGTCCTTGAGCGTGACGCTGACCGCGCTGCAGCCCTGGC
>CAXBBA010000411.1:0-2939 GCA_963973805.1 uncultured Halieaceae bacterium
AGGGATTCCCTCCTGCCCCTGGAGGGTACGGACGATCAAGGCAGGGCCTATGCACTGCACCCGGCCCTGTCCGGGCTGAAAACGCGCTTCGACGATGGCGATGCCGCTTTCCTTGCCAGTGTCGGCACGCTCCTTGAACCCATGGATCCGGCCAGGCTGAACGCGGGAACCCTGGATATCCCCCTGGGCCTGTTCTCCCATTCGGACCAGATACAGCAATGGCAGACGGCCGTGTCGAGCGAGCGAATTGCCCAGGGCTGGGGTGGACGCATCGCGGACCTCATCGAGGCAGGCAACCCCGCCAACGGTATTTCCATGAACGTCTCCCTGGCGGGGAACAACGTGTTCCAGAGCGGTGCCCTCACCGCCCCCTACGCCATCACCGCAACGGGAGACGGCGCCCCCGCCCTCAGCGGCTACAACGATCCCGGGGAGCGCGGTGAGTTTGTGCGTGCTGCCATTGATGCGGTGCTCGCGGCGGATCAGGGCCAGCTGTTTCGCCGTGAGTATGCGCGACGCCTTACGGGTTCCATCGAATCCCAGGACGTCTTCGTTTCTGCCCTGCAGAACGCAGGCCCGCTGCCCACGGAGTTCTCCTCTACGCCTTTCTCCGCGGCCATGGCACAGGTCGCCCGGGTCATCAGCGCTCGCCACAGCCTGGGCGCCAGTCGCCAGACCTTCTTTGTCACCGTCGGCGGCTGGGATCACCACGACGACGTCATCGACAACCAGGCGACGATGTTACCCGCCATCGACAGCGGCCTCGTGGAGTTCCACGCGGCGCTCAACGCGCTGGGGGTCGGCTCCCAGGTCACAACTTTCACCACGTCGGATTTTGGTCGCACCCTGACCTCCAATGGCAAGGGTTCGGACCACGGCTGGAGCGGCCACCACATTGTGCTGGGCGGTGCCGTGAACGGCGCCCAGGTGCTCGGCGACTTTCCCGACATCCACCCCGATAATCCCCTCGATGTAGGCCGGGGCATCTATGCACCGACGACATCCGTCGACGAGTACTTCGCCGAACTCGCGCTGTGGTTCGGTGTGAGTGGTGGCGATCTGCCAATGGTGCTGCCCAATATCGAGCGCTTTTATGCCCCCGCCACCGGCGGTCGACCCCTGGGATTCCTCAAGAGCTAGCCTTGAACGCCATCGTCGGGGCCTTGATGCAGATCATGGTCATAGCCCGGCCGTCGGTTCATAACATGAACTGGGATTTTGATCGCGCAAGCGATCGGCAATAACAACTGGTGGATTGGAGTTAGAGGAGTTAGGAAATGGCCCATATAGTGGTACTCGGTGCCGGAACCGGCGGCATGCCCGCAGCGTACGAACTCAAGGAAATGCTGGGCAAGGAACACGACGTTACCGTCGTCAATGAGCGGGATTATTTCCAGTTCGTTCCGTCAAATCCCTGGCTCTGTGTCGGTTGGCGTGATCGCGACTCGATCACCTTCGATATCCGCAAGCATCTCGAGCGGAAGAAGATCAACTTCGTCGCCAAGCGCTGCGAGGAGATCGTTGCGGAAGAAAACTATCTCACCGTCGACGGTGGAGAGCGCATCGACTACGACTACCTGGTGATCGCCACGGGCCCTCGCCTCGCCTTCGAGGAAGTGGAGGGCTCGGGTCCCGACGGCGGCCACACCCACTCCGTGTGCACCGTCGATCACGCAGAAAAGGCCTACGAAGGTTACTGCGAACTCCTGGAAGACCCGGGCCATGTGGTCGTCGGTGCCATGCCCTTTGCGTCCTGCTTCGGCCCCGCCTATGAAACGGCATTTGTCATCGACGCGGACCTGCGCAAACGCAAGATGCGCGACCGCGTGCCCATGACCTATGTCACCTCGGAACCCTACATCGGCCACCTCGGCCTCGGGGGTGTGGGTGACTCCAAGAGCGTGCTCGAATCGGAACTTCGCCAGCACCACATCAAGTGGATCTGCAATGCCAAAGTCACCCGCGTCGAGGAAGGCAGGATGTTCGTCGATGAACACAACGACGACGGGGAAGTGATCAAGCAGCATGAACTGGAATTCAAATATTCAATGATGCTCCCCGCCTTCAAGGGCGTGGACGCGGTGGCCAACGTGGAGGGGCTGTGCAATCCGCGGGGCTTCGTGAACGTGGACGAGTTCCAACGCAGTCCGGCTTACCCGAACATCTACTCCGCCGGAGTCTGCATCGCCATTCCCCCCATCGAACCCACCGCCGTGCCCACGGGCGCTCCCAAGACCGGCTACATGATCGAGTCCATGGTCACGGCAATTACGCACAACATTGCCAATGACCTGCAGGGCAAGGAGCCGGATACCCGGGCCACATGGAACGCACTCTGCCTGGCCGATATGGGTGATACGGGCGCTGCCTTCGTCGCCCTGCCCCAGAATCCACCCCGCAATGTCGCCTGGATTCGCAAGGGCCGATGGGTTCACATGGCGAAGATCGCCTTCGAGAAGTATTTCATTCGCAAGATGAAGATGGGCACCTCGGAGCCGATCTATGAGAAGTACATCCTGAAGCTCATGGGCATAGAGAAGCTCAAGGACTGACAGCCTCGAACCGATGGCTCAAGGCCGGGACTGGGAAACCGTCCCGGCTTTTTTTATGCTGTCGCGCAGACCACTCTCCCGAGGTACACCATGATCCTGAATCTTCTGCTCGGCGTCGCCACCGTCGTGCTCTGTCTGATGCTGCAGATCGCGCTGCTGACGCGTGCCCTGATCTCCTACGCCAATCACCACGCCGCGCTGGAACAGGCTTCCTATCTGCGCACGATGGCAATTCTCAATGCCGTGATGCTGCTCCTCATGTTCGGAAACCTGGGCCAGGTCGCCCTGTGGGCGGTGCTGTTTCAGTTTCTCGGTGAGTTCGATCACTATCGCACTGCCTTCTATCACTCCCTGGTCAACTTCGCGACCCTGGGCTACGGCGACATC
>CAXBBA010000412.1:0-2936 GCA_963973805.1 uncultured Halieaceae bacterium
GCGACACCGAATACGGACCTCGTCCTCCTGCCCGAGATGTTCACCACGGGCTTTTCGATGAACGCGCTGGCCAACGCCGAAGACGCCGGCGGTGAAACGGAAGCCTGGATGCGTAGTCTGGCCCGCCAGCATGACTGCGCCATCGGCGGCAGTGTGGCTGTTCGCGCTGGGGCCGAGGTGTTCAATCGTTTTCTGTTCGTGACGCCCGAGGTGACGCAGTACTACGACAAGCGCCATCTGTTCCGCAAGGCCGGGGAGCAGAAGCGCTACGCCATGGGGGGAGAGCGCGTAATCGTCGAGTGGCGCGGCTGGAGGATTAAGCTCGAGGTTTGCTACGACCTGCGTTTCCCCGTGTTTTCGCGCAACCGCAACGACTATGACCTGTTGCTGTATGTCGCCAACTGGCCCGCGCCCCGGGCGCTGCATTGGCGCACTCTGCTGCGCGCCCGGGCCATCGAGAACCTTGCAGCGGTGGTGGGGGTGAATCGCATCGGCAGCGATGCCAATGGCCTGGACTACAGCGGAGACAGCCTGGCGGTGGATGCGCGGGGAGAAATCCTGGCGGACCTCGAAGACCGCGAAACACTGGAGACCGTCACCTTCGACGGTGCGGCCCTGGCAGCGTACCGGGAGACCTTCCCCGCGCATCTGGATGCGGATGATTTTACCCTTGAGCTTTAGATCACGGCTTCTCAGGCACCGTCCGCACTGTAGTGCAGACGGTAGATGACTCCCGCTTCATCATCGGAAACCAGCAAGCTGCCATCGGGCATTTGCAGCAGGTCCACGGGGCGGCCCCAGCGGCTGTTGTCATCGTTGAGCCAGCCATCCACAAATACCTCGTAGTTCAATGCGCCGGAGGCATCGCGGCGGGCATGAACCAGGCGGTAGCCGATGTGCCCCGCTTCTGCGGACCGGTTCCAGCTGCCGTGCTCCGCCAGGAGCACATCGCCGCGATAGGCCTCGGGAAACTGCTGCCCGGTGTAAAACATCATTCCCAGGGGCGCGGTGTGGGGGTCCAGAGTGAGGGCGGGGGAGCGGTAGTCACCCTTGCCCGCGGCGCCATACTCCGGGTCGCGGGTGTCATCTCCGTGCACGTAGGGGTAGCCAAAGTGCTGCCCGACTTCACTCAGGTGGTTGAGCTCGCAGGGCGGAATGTCATCGCCCAGGAGATCGCGACCATTGTCTGTGAACCAGAAGTCACCGGTCGCCGGGTCCCAGTCAAAGCCCACGCTGTTGCGCACGCCCCGGGCGACGATCTGACGGTCCTGGGAATTGTCCACATCGAGCTTGAGGATCGTCGCGAAGGGCTCTTCGCGGTCGCAGATATTGCAGGGGGCTCCCACGGGAACATACAGGTAACCATCGGGGCCGAACTCAATGTGCTTCCAGCCGTGGTGGCGCTCCCCGGGCAGATCGTCCAGCACCACCTCGGGTTCCGGTGGAGCATCGAGGTGGTCGTCGATATTGCGGTAGCGATAGATGGTGGATACGGCTGCCACGTACAGGTCGCCGTCGCGATAGGCGACCCCCGAGGGCAACGCCAGCTCTTCGTCGATGACATAGGTGGCCTCGGCCTGACCGTCACCGTCGTGATCGGCGACAGCATGTACCTTGCCCGCCTGGCGACTGCCCGTGTAGATGACGCCGGTGTCACCCCGGGCCAGTTGGCGCGCGTTCTCTGCCTTTCCGTAGACAGCAATGGAAAAACCCTCGGGGAGGGAGAGGCGGTCCAGGGGCAGGGTTTCATCGGCGTGGCAGCCCATCGCCACAACTGTGGTGATCAGGGCGAGAGCCGAACGGCGGTGAGAGATGGATTGGAACATGGGGCGACTCCGGAGATGGTGCTGTGGTCAGGAAGCTTGCGCGCCAGCCCGCGAGCGGACGAGCGGCTGCTTCAGTCTTCGTTGTGTTCACCCAGCAGCGGTGGCGGGCGCCGGTATTGTACCGGTGTGCGCGACAGATTGATCGGGTTGCCCACGAGCTGCGTCGCTCCTGCGTCGGGGAGATCCATGGTAAGCACCATGTTCCGCGCGATGATCTGGGGATCGGCAAAGACTTCATTGATGCCGTTGATGGGGCCGGCGGGTACGCCCGCTGCTTCGAAGTCCCGCAGCCAGTCCCGGGATGCGCGGGTGGCCAGCACAGGCTCGATGATGGCCAGGAGCCCGTCGCGATGGGCTACGCGCGCCGCGTTCGTGACGAAGCGCGGGTCCGCGGCGAGCTCGGATTTGCCAGCGACCTCGACAAAGCGCAAGAACTGGGTGTCATTGCCCACAGCGACGATGATGTGCCCGTCGGCGGTTGCGAGGGACTGGTAAGGCACGATGTTCGGGTGGGCATTACCCAGGCGCCGGGGTAGTTGACCGCCCACCAGGTAATTCGTGGCCTGGTTGGCGAGCGTCGCCGCGGTGACATCCAGGAGTGCCAGGTCCACGTACTGTCCGAGGCCGGAACGCTCCCGTTCCTGTAGCGCCGCGAGAATGCCGATGGTGGCGTAGAGACCCGTCATGATGTCCGTGAGCGCCACACCCACTTTCTGCGGGCCGCCACCCGGTTTCTCATCCATTTCACCGGTGACGCTCATCAGGCCGCCCATGGCCTGGATAAGAAAATCATAGCCGGGGCGATCCTGGTAGGGGCCGGTCTGCCCGAAGCCCGTGATGGAGCAATACACCAGGCGTGGGTTGCGCGCCGCCAGCGTGTCGTAGTCAAGACCCAGGCGGGCGAGATTGCCGACCTTGAAGTTTTCGAGCAGCACATCGCTCTCATCGACCATCTTCAGCAGACGCTCCCGATCTGCGTCACGCTTCAGATCCAGGGTGATGGAGCGCTTGCCCCGGTTTGCGCAGAGAAAATAGGCGGACTCTCCGGGGCCGTCACCCCGGGAGGGTGCGTAGGGCGGGCCCCAGCTGCGGGTGTCATCCCCGTGCCCG
>CAXBBA010000413.1:0-2935 GCA_963973805.1 uncultured Halieaceae bacterium
CCGCCTGTGCCACGCCGACGACCTGCTGACGCTGTGCGCCGTTCTGCGGGGACGCGTCGAAGCGGACCCGGTGGAAGCACCGTCCCCGGCTGCATCGGCAACGACGCGAGACCTGCGGGTCGTCCGGGGCCAGCCCCTGGCGCGCCGGGCCCTGGAGATTGCCGCGGCGGGGCGCCATCACCTGTTGCTCAGCGGCCCGCCGGGTACGGGCAAGAGCCTGCTGGCGAGCTGCCTGCCCGGAATTCTCGCGCCCGCGCGGGACGGCGAAGGCCTGGAGATCGCCGCCCTGCATGATCTGTACGACGATTCGTCCCCGTCCGGCACCCGCCCCTTCCGCGCGCCCCACCACAGTGCCAGCGCCGCCGCGTTGATCGGCGGCGGTTCGATACCGCGCCCCGGCGAAGCGTCCCTGGCCCACGGTGGCGTACTCTTTCTGGACGAGCTGCCGGAGTTTTCGCGCCACGCCCTGGACATGCTCCGCGAACCGTTAGAGACCGGGGAGATCACCCTGGCGCGGGCCAACGCTCGCCTGCGCTACCCCGCACGGTTCCAGCTCATCGCGGCGATGAACCCCTGCCCCTGCGGCCACGCCGGTGACCCAAAGCGCCACTGTCGTTGCTCACCGGCGCAGCGCAGCGCCTACGCCAGCCGCGTATCGGGGCCCCTGCTGGATCGCATCGATCTGCGGGTGGTGGTGTCGCGGGAGGACACGGGGGATCTGTTCAGCGCCGACGAGGGCGAAAGCTCCTGCGCGGTTCGCGCCCGGGTGCAAGCCTGCGATCAGCTGCAGCTGGGACGTCAGGGCAAGGCCAACAGCGCCCTGGAAGCGACAGAACTCCTCGCGGTCTGCGACCTGCAGGACGCGCAGCGCGATCTGCTGCGCAGTGCGATGACGCGCCTGCAGCTATCCGGTCGCGCTGTGCACCGGGTACTGCGCGTCGCCAGGACCATTGCGGACCTCGCGGGTGAAGCGGCAGTTACGCAGGAGGCATTGCACGAGGCCCTGGCCTATCGCCTGGACGGACCGGCACCGCCCTAGACCCGAATCCCGCGCACAAAAAAAACCGCGGCATGCCGCGGTTCCTCAGCCGGTGGCGGACCCTGGATAAAAGGTCCGCGGGGGCTTTTTACTGGCTGTTTTCGATCATGTAGTCGACGGCGGCCAGGATGGCTTCATCGGAGAGATCCGCACGACCACCCTTGGCCATCATGCTCGTGCCGGGAACGCCGTTCAGGCCGCTGTTGTGCAGGGCTTCAATGCCCTTGGCAATGCGCGGCTCCCAGGCGGCCAGATCACCGACCTTCGGGGCACCGCCAGCGCCTGTGGCGTGACAGGCCATGCAGGCCATGTTGTACGTGCCTTCGCCATCCACGACGGCAGCGGCGCCACCGGCGGCAGCGGCGGCAGCGGGAGCGCCTCCACAGCTGTCACCCTGCAGGCAGACGTCGCCCACGGGTTTGATGCGGGCTTCGATTTCGGCTCGCTGGGCGTCGCTCAGCTCCACGGCATGCGCCGCGCCAACAACCACCAGGGCCAGAACAGGTGCTACAAACTGCTTAATCACGGGATAACCCTCCGTTAACTCGGCGCGCATTATAGCGACAGGACCCTTTTCATCAAAGCCGTCGTAAAACCGCTTCTGCTCCGGCCTTTGCTACTATTCCGGCGCAGCGCAAGGTAGCACTATCTATAAAGACATCACCGGAGCCTCTTCCATGCATATCTACACCTTTGATTCGGCGCCCAATCCCCGACGCTTGGGCCTGTTTATCGCCTACAAGGGCCTCGACATACCGACCACGCAGATCGATATGCGCTCCAACGCGCACCGCGAGGACGAGTTCCTGGCGATCAATCCTATGGGCACGGTGCCCGCCCTCGTGACCGACGAGGGTGTGCTCCTGACGGAAGTCATCGCCATCTGCGACTACCTCGAATCGCTCTACCCCGAGCGCCCCCTGATGGGCCGCACGCCCCTGGAGCGGGCCCTGGTGCTGAGCTGGGACCACCGAATCTTCACCTCGCTGTTCGAGGCCTTTGCCGAGATGCTGCGCAACCGCAGCCGCGCCTTCGAGAACCGCGCCCTGCCCGGCCCCATCGATATTGAGCAGATTCCCGAGCTGGAGCACCGGGGGCGCAAGCGCTTCCGCGGCACGCTGGAGCTGTTCGACAAGGAGCTGGGGGATCAGGCGTTCCTCTGCGGCGACGCCGTGACCTTTGCGGACATCAACCTGCTCGTAGCGGTCGAGACCGCCAGCTGGGTGAAGGAATCCCTGCCCGAGAGCTGCGGCAACCTGCAGGCCTGGCTGGAACGCACCCGCGCCGCCCTGGGCTGAGCCCGGACAGAGCGCATGGGCATCGCAGGCCGTCGCGCCGCGCCCCTTGCCATGGTGCTGCTCCTTGGCGCCTGTGGCGGCAACGGTGGCCCCCATGCCCTCGACGACTACCTCGCGCGCCTGGCGCGCCCCCTGGGCGCCACCCCGGACCCCGAATACAGCACGCCCGCTGTCCCTCCACGCACCGGGGCCCTGAACCTGCCCATTGCCGCCGACGCCCTGGACGGCCTGGATTTTCTGCGCCTGCGCGGCTGTGCCCTGCAGGCCACCGTCGCCCGCCGCAACTCCAGCCTGGGGCGGGTCGCGCCGCCGTCCCAGCGCCTGCTCCTGGAGTTGGCCTTTCTGCGCGAGGCACCGCCGTGCATCGCCAAACTCTCGCAGGAGGGGGAGGAGGAGCTCGCGCAGCTGCTCCGTCTGGCCGTGCGCAACAAGACGGCGCAACTGCCCGCACTGATCTACAACGCGACGCTGGCATCGGCGGAGTTCCGGGACTTCTGGCGCGCGACCAGCCTGCCGCGGGATTATCCCGAGCACACCAGCAGCCTGGTGGTCACCGCTCTGGAGCAGATCGTGGAGGACAGCCAGCGCTGGCTAGCGG
>CAXBBA010000414.1:0-2934 GCA_963973805.1 uncultured Halieaceae bacterium
CCCCAGCGCATCGGCGGTCACATCCACGGACATTTTTTCGCCGGGCTTCACCACGATCGTGTGCTTGCGCGGTTTGAACGCGCCTTCGTTCGTCACGACCTCGAAGAACATGCCGTGCAGATGAATGGGGTGGGGCATCATCGTGTCGTTGACCAGGGTCAGGCGCAGGCGCTCGTCGCGGTAGAGGCGGATCGGCCCGTCGACTTCAGAGAATTTCACGCCGTCGAAGGACCACATGTAGCGCTCCATGTTGCTGGTCAGGTGCAGCTCCAACTCGCGCCCGGGCTTGCGCAGGTCGGGGTTCGGCTCCCGGGACCGGAGATCCGTGTACACCAGTACCCGGTGTTCCACGTCCTCAAGACCCAGGGGTCGCTCGCCAAGGCGGTTGACGGGGTTCATCGCCAGGCCCACCACGCCGGGCCCCGCGGGGTACTCGTGAGCCTGGGGGGCGTCGCTCTTCTGCTGCGCGCTGTGGTCCATACCCCCATGGCTCGAGTCATGCTTCATCGCCATGGAGCGGTGATCCATGGAGCCATGATCCATGCTGCTGTGGTCCATCGTGCCGTGATTCATTGCACCGTGGTCCATGGCGCCGTGATCCATGTCTTCGCCCATCGCAGGTGCCGGATCCTGGTCACCGTGGCCCATGGCGCTGTGATCCATCGCCATGTCTTTCATGGTCAGCGTGGGTCGGGGGCGCAGCGGGGGAACCTCGGCTCGCCACTGGGGATTCGGTGTCAGGGTGCCGCAGGCGTAGCCGGAGCGGTCATTGCTTTCGGCCATGATCGCGTAGGCGCGATCCTCCGGGTGCACGATGACGTCGAAGGTCTCTGCGGTGCCGATCTGGAACTCGTCCGTCTCCACCGGTGCCACGGGCAGGCCGTCGGCCTGCACCACCGTGAGGGGCAGGCCCGGCAGGCGAACATTGAAAATGCTCATGGCCGAGGCGTTGATGAACCGCAGGCGAACGCGCTCGCCGGGTTGGAACAATCCGGTCCAGTTGTCCTGCGGCCCATGGCCATTGATGAGGTAGGTGTAGGTGGCAGCGGTAACGTCCGCGATGTCGGCGGCGTTCATGCGCATGCGCCCCCACATCAAGCGCTCCGCCACGGTCTCGCGGAATCCGTGCTCGCGGCTGTCCTCAAAGAACTCACCGAGGGTGCGGCGCTGGAAGTTGTAGCTGTCCGGCATCTTCTTGAGCCGCGCAAACACCCGCTCGGGATCCTCGAAGGTCCAGTCCGAGAGCAGAATCACGTACCCCCGGTCCGCTGCGTCCGGGTCCCTGCCCCGGGGTTCGATGATGATCGGGCCGTAGTGACCGCTTTGCTCCTGCAGCCCAAAGCGGTACTCGAAGGTCTCGCCTGGGCGAATACCGGGGAAGGTGACGCCGGGGACGCCGTCCATCTGGAAGGGCAGCAGGATGCCATGCCAGTGAATCGACGTGTCCGTGTCCAGATGGTTCGTGACCCGCAGCGTCACCTCGTCGCCCTCGCGCCAGCGCAGCAGGGGCGCGGGGAGCTGACCGTTCACCAGAACGCCTCTCCCCTCACGCCCGTCTATGGAGCAGGGGGCTTTTGCGACGTTGAGGTCGAAGGAGGAGCCCGGAGTGGGGCGCATGCCCGCCAGATCCGCCGCTGTGCTGCTCCGCGCCCAGGGAGGCAGGCTCAGGCCGAGGCCGGCCATCGCGGCGGTAAAGGTGCCCCTGCGGATCAGCTCTCGGCGGCTCAGATTGCTGTGGTAACGGTTGCTCATTGCCGTACACTTAATACTCCCCGGGGGTATAGGTCAAGGTGGATACATGAATGATGAGCGCGACAAAACCCTTGCAAGACTGAAGCGGGTAGAAGGTCAGGTGCGCGGCGTGATCGGCATGATCGAGGCGGACCGCTACTGCATTGATGTGCTCCAGCAATTGCGCGCGATCCAGCGGGCGCTGGGCAAGGTGGAGGATGCCGTGCTCAAGGACCATGCCTCGACCTGCGTGGAGCGGGCCATTGCGTCGGGGGATCCCGCAGATCAGCGGCAGAAGTTCCGGGAGCTGGTGGACCTGATTTCCCGCACGAAAACCTAGCGCGGGAACTCCGCGTTGATAGAGTGGGTCATACTGCTATTCCAACAACAAGACAGGACCGAAGCCGATGGAACTCAATTTCAGACAAACCGCCCAGCTGACCGGGGTGCTGCTGCTGTTGGCCGCGCTCACCCAGATAATCTATACCGTGCTGCACTCGTCCGGGGCCGATGTTCCCCGGCAACTCCTGTGGGGCTCCGAGGGTGTTCTCTTTGTGATCATGGCCGCCCTGGCCGGATCCGCACTGGTGCAGAGTTCCGCCCAGCAGCTCGCCTGGTCCGCGATCACCGCCGCCGCCGTGCTCAACGTGGTGCAGGTGGGTGTGGGCCTGACGCTGTTTGGTCCGTTCTTCAAGGCGGCGGGCAGTGTCGAGGCCCTGGCTCCCGTTGCCGGCGCGATCGTGGCGTTCTCGTTCATGGTGTACAACGGCGCCAAGGTGCTGCTGTCCCTTGCCCTGATCGTGTTCGCCCTGGCCCGCTCGAAGGATGGTGGCAGGCTGCTGGGTGGCATCGGCGCAGCGGTGGGCGTCATCGCGTTCTTTGCCAACGCCGCGTCCATGGCGGCGGGCCGGAGTGTATTCGGCGAGCTTCCCCTGGCCGGCGGCTCCGGTGTGTTGGCTACGGTGCTCCTGGGAGTGCTGTTGCTGACCTTGCCCGGGAAAACGGAAGCCTGAGCCGGTAGGGCCTCCCTGCGCGATGGCAGGGAGTGGCCGGGCGCGCTGCGCTAGTCCGTCCCGCGGAACGAGCTGAGCGCCGCCTCGGCTAATTCCTCGCCGTGCTCCTGAACAAAGTGTCCTGCCTGGGCCAGCTCCAGGGGCTCGGGGCATCCCCGGATTCCCGCGCGGAGTATATGCATGAGCCGGG
>CAXBBA010000415.1:0-2913 GCA_963973805.1 uncultured Halieaceae bacterium
GACCAGCACTTTAATGTCACGGGAGGCATTGTCATTGATTGCCTTGCCCTGCACGGAGAAGATGGCGGCGTTGGCTTCCAGCAGGTCCTTGCGCTCCATGCCCGGGCCCCGGGGGCGGGCGCCGACGAGCAGGGCATAGTCCGTATCCTTGAAGCCCACGTTGGGGTCATCGGTGCACACGATGTCCGTCAGGAGCGGGAACGCGCAGTCGTCCAGCTCCATGCGCACGCCTTCGAGGGCGTCCATGGCGGGGGTGATGTCCAGCAGTTGCAGAATGACGGGCTGATCGTCGCCGAGCATGGCGCCGGAAGCGATGCGGAACAGGAGTGCGTAGCCGATCTGGCCGGCTGCGCCCGTAACGGTGACGCGAACGGGTGCTTTCATGGGAATCCTCTGAAGTTGACCAAGTGCGAAAAATCGCCGCGCATTGTCAACATTGGCGGCGAAAAAGACAAGTTGGCCATAGGTCGGGGGATTTTTGCCTGCTGGACCTGCCGAGGCCGCAGCTATTACCATTCGCGCCTGTTCCCAACGTAGACCTGCCGTCCCATGAGTCGCGACCCGCGACGGTCCAAGACCGAATTCAACAAGCTCCAGAAACGCCTGCGCCGCCAGGTGGGGCAGGCCATCGCCGATTACGACATGATTCGCGACGGCGAACGGGTGATGGTGTGCCTGTCCGGCGGCAAGGATTCCTACGGCATGCTCGACATCCTGCGCTCCCTGCAGGCCAGCGCGCCGGTGAATTTCGAGCTTGTGGCCGTCCACCTGGACCAGAAGCAGCCCGGCTACCCCCCGGAGATTCTGCCCGCCTATCTCGATACGCTGGGCATCGAGTACCACATTCTCGAAAAAGACACCTACAGCGTAGTGCGCTCCGTGATCCCCGAGGGCAAGACCACCTGCGGCCTCTGTTCGCGCCTGCGCCGCGGCACGCTGTACGGCTTCGCCCGGGAGATCGGTGCTTCGCGCATCGCCCTGGGGCATCACCGCGACGATATTGTCGAGACCCTGTTCCTGAATATGTTCTTCGGCGGCAGCCTGAAGGCCATGCCGCCCAAGCTGCTCTCCGATGACGGCGAGAACGTGGTGATTCGGCCCCTGGCCTACTGCAAGGAGCAGGATCTCGAGCGCTTCGCCGAGGCCCGGGAGTTTCCAATCATTCCCTGCAACCTCTGCGGCTCCCAGGACAACCTGCAGCGCCAGGCGATAAAGACCATGCTGCAGGACTGGGAGCGCCAGTATCCCGGACGCACCGAAACCATCTTTCGCGCCATCGGCAATGTGGCACCGTCGCAGTTGACGGACCGGGAGCTGTTCGATTTTGCCTGTCTCAACGCCGACGAGCCGCCGAATGCCATTGCGGCGCGCATCAGTGCCATCAACGTCTGAAGACCCCAGTCCAGCGCTGCTGGATGCCCGTGGCATGGGTGTGGAGCGGGGAGGGCGGCAGCTCTTCCGCTCCCTCGACCTCATCGTCCACGGCGGTGAGCTGGTGCACCTCCGCGGCGCCAATGGCGCCGGCAAGACCACCCTCCTGCGCGTCCTTGCGGGCCTGTCGCGCTTCGGCTTCGACGGAGAGCTGCGCCACCGGGATGACTGCCTGTTCCTGGGGCATCACAGTGCGGTGAAGCCCCTGCTGTCGCCCCGGGAGAACCTGCACTGGCATCCCTCGGGGGAAGCCTTCGGCGACGACGGTGCCATCGACGACGCGCTGGAGGCGGTGGGCCTGTACGGGTACGAGGACGTGCCCGCAGCGCAGTTGTCCGCGGGGCAGCAGCGCCGCGTCAACCTGGCGCGGCTCTACCTCAGCCGGCGGCGCCTGTGGCTCCTCGACGAGCCCTTCACGGCCATCGACATCCAGGGTGTGGCGCGGCTGCAGTCCCGCCTGGTGCAGCACTGTCGCGAGGGCGGTGCGGTGCTGTTCACTTCGCACCAGTCCCTGGATGCGGATGTCGCCGTGCGCACCATCGACCTCGAAGCGGTACCGGGCTGATGGGCGGGCAGCGGAGCTTTTTTGCGCGCTTGCTGCGGCGTCAGCTGGCGCTGTCCCTGCGTCGCCCGGTGCAGCTGTTCAACGCGCTGCTGTTCTTCGCGCTGGTGATCGTACTGTTCCCCCTGGGCCTCGGGCCCGCACCGGAGTCCCTGGGACAGTTCGCGCCGGGAATTCTGTGGATCGTGGCGCTGCTGGCGAACATGTTGGGGGTTGAGACGCTCTTTCGCAGCGATTTCGAGGACGGTTCCCTGGACCAGCTGCTGCTGGCCCCCCAATCGCTCTATTTTTCGGTGATGCCCTACCTGCTCACCCACTGGCTCCTGGCCGGCGTGCTCCTGGCGCTGGTGTCGCCCCTGTTTGCCATCATGCTGGGGCTGCCTGGGGAAGCTATGGGGACCCTGGCGGTGTCGCTGCTGCTGGGCTCGGGCGTGATGAGCGTCCTCGGTGCCATCGGGGCCGCGCTCACGGTGGGCCTGCGCCGCGGCGGTATGCTCATCGCCCTGCTGGTGACGCCGTTTTACATGCCGGTGCTGATTTTTGGCAGCGGAGCGGTGCAGGCGTCGGTGAATGGGGTGGCCAGCGGTCCCTACCTGGCACTGCTGGCGGCGATGCTGTGCCTGGCCGTGGCCCTGGGGCCCCTGGCGATCGCGGCGGGGCTGCGTATCAGTGTGGATGCTTGAGGAGAATCAACATCCGCCACGCTAATAGCATCTGTGCTTTGAGACCCCCGGGCCGGCGAGTATAATCGCCGCCGCTATGTGGACCTTCTTTCACAAGCTGGGGTCACCGCCCTGGCTTTTCTCTCTCTCCGGTCAGATTCTCCGTTGGCTGTTGCCCGTGGCGTTGCTGATGCTCGCCGTGGGCGTCACCTGGGGGCTGCTGTTCACCGCTCCGGATTTTCGCCAGGGCAACAGCTA
>CAXBBA010000416.1:0-2906 GCA_963973805.1 uncultured Halieaceae bacterium
GTCATGGATGACGCTTTTTGACGTCCCGTGCGACCCTGTATGGTGCCGGGGCCGGAACGTACAGAACATACGTCTAACAAGAGGAATCACGATGCGTGCATTACTGTGCAAGGAACATGGGCTGCCGGACAAGCTGGAGCTCGCTACGGATGTGGCCGAGCCGATCGCAGAGGCAGGCCAGGTAATCATCGACGTGAAGGCCGCGGGACTGAACTTCCCCGACGTGCTGATCATTCAGGGCAAGTATCAGTTTCAGCCCGACATGCCCTTCTCCCCCGGCGGCGAGTGCGCTGGCGTAGTGCTGTCGGTGGGCGAGGGCGTCGATCGCTACAAGCCCGGTGACAAGGTGATCGCCATGACGGGTAGCGGCTGTTTCCGGGACCAGATCGCCGCGGACCAGAACGCCGTCATGCCCATGCCCGAAGGTCTGGACTTCAAGCAGGCGGCGGGCGTCGCCATGACCTACTTCACGTCCTACCACGCGCTGAAACAGCGGGCGGACCTCAAGGAAGGGGAAACTCTGCTGGTGCTCGGCGCGGCCGGCGGCGTGGGCTCCACCGCGGTGGAACTGGGCAAGCTCATGGGCGCCCGGGTGATCGCGGCGGCGAGCTCCGAAGAGAAGCTCGCCATGTGCCGGGAGCTCGGGGCTGATGAAACCATCAACTACAGCGAGCAGGACCTGAAGACGGCGATCAAGGAACTCACCGGCGGCAAGGGCGTGGACGTGATCTACGACCCCGTAGGCGGCGACTACGCCGAGCCCGCGCTGCGGGGGATGGCCTGGAACGGCCGCTACCTGGTGATCGGCTTCGCCAGCGGTCCGATTCCCGAAGTGCCCCTGAATCTGGCGCTGCTCAAGGGCTGTTCAATCGTGGGTGTGTTCTGGGGTCACTTCATCGCCGAGGAACCCAAGGTGCACCTCCAGAACATTCAGGAGCTCTGGGGGCTGTTCGCCGAGGGCAAGCTCAAGCCGGCGATCAACGACGTGTTCCCCCTCGAGGACTACGAAAAAGCCTACGACGTGATGATGGGGCGCAAAGCCCGGGGAAAAGTTATCCTCACCATGGAATAGTACTGCCGCGGTCGCCGGGCCCCGCCCGGCGCCAGGGATCAGGACAGGAGTTACCATGGCGTCTTTTGAGTTTCACACCGTCCCCCGGGTCATCTGTGGCCCGGGAGAGGCGTTGCGCATGGCCCAGCACTGCGCGGGCCTGGGCATCCGGCACCTGCTGTTGGTGACGGACCCGGGGCTGGTCTCCATCGGGCTCATCGGGCCGGTGCAGAATGCACTGGATGAGGCGGGCCTGGGCGTTACGCTGTATGCCAGGGTTGCCGAGGACCCGCCGGAGTCCATCGTGCTCGCGGCCGCAGAGACGGCTCGCAATGCCGGCGTGGACGGCGTGCTGGCGGTGGGGGGAGGCAGCTCCATGGATGTGGCCAAGGTGGTCGCGGTGCTGCTCGGCGGCGATCAGGACCTGCCCGCACTCTACGGCGTCAATCAGGTGCAGGGTTCCCGCCTGCCCCTGATCCTGGTGCCCACCACGGCGGGCACGGGGTCCGAAGTCACCCCCGTGGCGGTGATCACCACCGGTGAAACCACCAAGGCCGGGGTCAGTTCCCCCGTGCTGTTGCCCGATATCGCGGTGCTCGACGCGGACCTGACCCTGGGCCTGCCGCCCAAGATCACGGCGATGACCGGGGTGGATGCGATGGTCCACGCTATCGAGGCTTACACCTCCCGGCACAAGAAGAATCCCGTTTCCGACACGCTGGCCCACAGTGCCCTGGCACTGCTGGGGCGCAATATCCGCACGGCGGTGCACGATGGTCGCCAGCGCGACGCTCCTCGGTGCGATGCAGGCGGGCCAGGCTTTCGCAAATGCGCCCGTCGCCGCGGTGCATGCCCTGGCTTACCCGCTCGGGGGGCACTTCCATATCCCCCACGGCCTGAGCAATTCCCTGGTGCTGCCCAGCGTGCTGCGCTTCAATCTCCCCGCCGTCGCCCACCTCTACGCCGAACTGGCGGAGCACGTGACGGGGCATCCCCTGAGCGGTAGCGATGAGGCGCGCGCCGATGCGCTGCTGCGGGGGCTCGAGACCCTGATCGCCGAGCTCAAGCTGCCGACCACCCTGGAGGAGGCCGGGGTGGATGAAGGCGCGCTGGAAACCCTGGCGCAGGACGCGATGCTCCAGCAGCGTCTGCTGGTGAACAATCCGCGGGAGGTGGCCTACGAAGACGCGCTGGCAATCTACCGCGCCGCCTATCGCTGAACCAGCGCCACGGACTAACCCGAAAGGAAGCATTTACCATGGCCAAAGCCGAGGCCCCATCGCGGGTTGCCTACCCCTGGTTTACGCCGATCATCACCCGCTGGTCAGACAACGACATCTATGGCCATGTGAACAACGTGGTCTATTACAGCTACTTCGACTCCGTCGCCAACCGCTACCTCATCGAGGCGGGGGGGCTGGATATCCACGGCGGCGACATCGTGGGGCTGGTCGTGAATTCCGGCTGCGATTACTTCTCTCCCGTCGCCTATCCCCAGGCCCTGGAGGGCGCGCTGCGCGTAGACCGTCTCGGCAACAGTTCGGTGCAGTACGGCATCGCCATCTTCGCCGAGGGCGAATCCATAGCCTGTGCCAACGGTACCTTCACCCATGTGTTCGTGGATCGCGAGAGCAACCGCCCCGTGCCCATCCCCGACCCCCTGCGCCGCGCCCTGGAGGCGATTGCCGTCGCCTGATCAGCGTCGGGCGGTGAGGTACAGCGTCGCCGCCGTGGCCAGGAGCACGGCGGCGGCAAACAGCGGCGGCCCCGACGGTGACAAGGGGTAGAGAAGCCCGCCGACCACCGGGCCCGAGACAAATCCCACGGCGGGACAGGCTCCGATAACTCCCGCGGC
>CAXBBA010000417.1:0-2900 GCA_963973805.1 uncultured Halieaceae bacterium
GGACAGGAACACGGACGACAGGCGATCGAAGCTGATCACATTGTCGGGTTTGGGGTAGGCGATCTTCTTTGACTCCGCGGCGGGCTTGAGCGTCGCGTAGTCCGGCTTGCGGTCGTTCAGGGTGAAGGGCATGCGGCCACCGAAGATCGTCTGGTCGATCCAGACCATGGCGGAGCCGAGCATGAATCCGAACTTGTGCATGAAGCCCGAGAAATTCCGCGTGCTGTAGAGCTCATCGTAAAGCCAGGATTCACGCACCTTGCTCTCGAAGCTGTCCAGCTGCGCCGGCGGGGCGTCGCTCGCCAGGGCTTCGACAACGGCCTCGGCGGCGAGCATGCCGCTCTTCATGGCGGTGTGGTTGCCCTTGATCTTCACCGCATTGAGCGTTCCGGCGTCACAGCCGATGAGCAGCCCACCGGGGAACTGCATGCGGGGCAGGGAATTCAGGCCACCCTTGGCGATAGCGCGGGCACCGTAGCTGAGGCGCGTGCCGCCCTCGAGGTACTTGAGGGTCTCGGGGTGGTGCTTCCAGCGCTGAAACTCTTCGTAGGGCGAGACGTGGGGATTGCTGTAGTTGAGGTCCGTGATCAGGCCTATGTACACCTGATTGTTCTCGGCGTGGTACAGAAACGCGCCGCCGGAGGAGCCGCTTTCCTTCAGGGGCCAGCCCAGGCCGTGCACCACGAGGCCGGGCTTGTGCTTGTCGGCGGGAATCTCCCAGACCTCCTTGATCCCGATGCCGTAGTGCTGGGGGTCCTTTCCTTCGCTCAGGTTGAAGCGAGTGATGAGCTGTTTGCCCAGGTGGCCGCGGCAGCCTTCCGCGAAGAGCGTGTAGCGCGCGTGCAGCTCCATGCCGGGCATGTAGCTGTCCTTGTGCTCTCCGGAGGCACTGATACCCATGTCGCCGGTGGCGATTCCGCGCACGGAGCCGTCGTCGTTGAACAGTACTTCCGCCGCCGCGAAGCCGGGATAGACCTCTACGCCCAGTCCCTCGGCCTGCTCCGCAAGCCAGCGACAGACGTTGCCCATGGAAACGATGTAGTTGCCATCGTTGTGCGTCGGTTTGGGGATCGCGAAGCCCGGAAGTTTGATCGCGGACTTTTCGCTGGTGTAGAAGAAGAAGTTGTCTTCCGTGACCGGGACTTCCAGGGGAGCGCCGTTGTCCTTCCAGTTCGGGAACAGTTCGTCCAGCGCATGGGGTTCCAGCACCGCGCCGGACAGGATGTGGGCGCCGACTTCGGAGCCCTTCTCAACGACACAAACGGTAATTTCGCGTTCCTGCTCCTGGGCCAACTGCATTATGCGACAGGCAGCGGAAAGCCCAGCGGGCCCCGCACCGACGATAACGACATCAAATTCCATGGCTTCGCGTTCCACTGCACACCTCGCTCATCTAGGGCTGGCCAATTCGGGCCGAAACATACTCAAAGTTTAATTATAGAGATACGGGGGGGCCGGGGGCCACCCGAAGACCGTAAGTCCTGATCTTGATCAAATGCTCAGCTGCTGGTAACGCGCATCGTCGAAGTCACCACCAAGCGCCTCAAATAGCTCATTTTTCAGTCGCAGAGTCCCATCCTGCGGATGGATCGATACACGCAGGGGACAGCTCCTGCGACGCGCCTGGCGTAGCTGCTGCCGATTGAAGCGCCGCAGAAACGCCGCTCGCCATGCCGTATCGGCCTCGAAACCCAGGAGGGGCAGGGGGCGAAAGCGGACGCTATCCCCGTCGATAAGTTGCACCCCACGGAGGGTTTCCACGCGCTGAAATGGCAGCTCCCGAAGCTCCCGGGGCGCGATACCCAGAGCCCAGGCCGGTGGAATATAGGTATCCGGCAAGCCCAGGCCATGGTGTCCAAACCATTCCCGGGAGCGCTGCATCAGTGCCCGGACGCCGGCACTGTCCAGCGCGAGGTGCTCAGCGACATTGCGCGACAGGAACAGCGCATGGAGGCGGTGGTACAGGCCCCGGGGCGTGGTGTGGTGATGCCAACCGTGGGCGACAAGCTCCGCTCCCAGCTGCTCCCAGCTTCGCAGCTGCTCCACCTGCGCCTCCGTCCAGGCCTTCCCGGGCACCACGAGCAGCGCCGGGAGTGCGCGCCCCCGGCGCTGGAACTCGTCGATAAGAGACGCGACCTGGGGGAGAGTCTCAGGCATCACATCGTGGATGGAAAACAGTGCCGGCGTGCTCATGGATTGGGCTCCACTGGGGAAGGGGGCAGGAGTGGTCCCCGGTAGCGCAGCAGCAGCTGCAGCCAGTGGTCCACAGTGCGCTGGTTCAGGGCTTGGGCGGCATGACGCGCCGCGGCGGAGCGCTCGCCCCAGTCTTCCGGCCCCATCCCCAGCAATTGCTCCAGTGTCGCCTTCAGGTCCCGGGGGTCCTCAAGGCTGATGAGGCCATCGCGCAGCTCCGGCCAGGCGTGGATACCGGCGGTTACGGACACCACTGCGGGCCGGCCCCGGGCCATGGCTTCCAACGCCACGGAGCCGAAGGTTTCGAAAGCCGATGGCAGCAGCAGCACGCTGGCACCATCGATGAGATCGATGAGGCTTCCCCGGTCCAGCCAGCCCGCGAAGCGGACGTTCCCCAGGCCCCGGGCGCGCGCTCGCAACGTATCGGCCAGGGGACCATCACCACCGATGACAAATTCAAGCTGAGGAAGCTCCCGCGCGGCGTCGATGATGTGCTCGACGTTTTTCTCCGGAGCCAGACGTCCAGCGAAGCAGACCCGTTCCATCCTCGGCGCGATCGTCGTGCAGGGGCGGCGCAGGAACTCCGGTGCGAGGGGCGTTCCGATGAGATCCACGCGCTTTGCGCCGAGATGGCGTACATCATCCTCCAGCCCCGCGTTGTTGATGAGCACGCTGCGACTGGCGCTGCAGATGATGCGATTGGCGGT
>CAXBBA010000418.1:0-2899 GCA_963973805.1 uncultured Halieaceae bacterium
GCCATGGCGACGGTGCGGTTCCCGGTAAGATCGCCGACCCAGCCACTGCGGCGCAGGGGACCGGTGAATTGAATGCGGTGCACCGCGCCCCAGCGCCAGGCAGAGCGGTCCGCCCCATAGCTGTCGGTGAGTCGCGCGAGCGCCGCTGCTCCCGCACGCCGGATCAGGGCGGGCAGATCTTCCGTCGCCTCGGTGCGCGTGTCGTCGAACCAGGGCGAGGTCCCCTCCTGCACCATGGCATCAAAGCGCTGCTGCCAGACATACCAGCTCGACAGGTAAGCCGCCGTGGCCTCTACCCCCAGCTCATCCTCAAAGGTCGCCTGCGCCAGGTGCCGGATCAGCTCGTGGAACACCGTCGGCGCCAGCAGCTCCCTGTCGTCGTGATAGTTCCAGTCCGCCAGAATCTCACCCAGTTCCACCAGCTCTTCGCGGTCGGCGTCTCGCAGCGCCGCCGCAAGAATGGGGGCGATGTCGCGGGCGAATAGGTTCAGTGTGTCGTACTGCGCCGCCCATGCATCTTCCGGTGTCACCCGGGGCGCCGCCATGATTTCCCGGATGCGCTGGTAGCGGTACGCCGGAGACGCGTAGGTGGTGTAAGTCCAGGGGTAGTCCGCAGGCGCGGTCAGGTGGTTTGCGCTACCGGTCCATCCCCGCGCGGGGTCCACCTCGCCGGGCATCTCACCGGCGGGGATACGCCCGGCCCAGTTGTCCTGCCCATCGGTCACCACAAACGGCGCCATACCATCGCCCCGCAGGCGGATCGGTGCCACGCCGCTGGCCCGGCGAGCGACGCGCCCCGCCGTGTCGCCCACCACAAAATTGAGCGACACGACCCGGGTTTGCTCCACCGCCGCCAGCGCCTCATCCACGTTCGTGGCGAACATCAGACGGTCCAGGCCAAGCTCCTCGCCCATGAACTCCGCAGTAGCCCAGCGCAGGGAGATAACCGCGTCGTAGTCCGCCCCCGGCGCATGATCGGTGATGACCGGACCGCGCCGGGTGAAGCGCACGTCCATCGCCTCCTCCCGAAAGCCGCCGTCGGCATCGGGGTCCTTGATGCGGATACGCTCCGTGACCACGGTGAACGGTATCGAGGCTTCCCCTTCCAGGTAGTGCTCGGGATTCCGGGGATCGATGGATTCGATGTAGAGGTCGATGGCATCGGCGTAGGCGTTGGTGACGCCGAAGGCCACATGCTCGTTGCGACCGACCACCACCCCCGGCAGCCCCGCACTGACTCCGACGACGCGCAGCCCGGGTGTGATGATGGCCACGGGATGCCAGGGGCCCGGCAGCGCACGGCTGTCCAGGTGCGGGTCATTGGTGACCACCGCCGCTGTCGCGCCGGCCTTGGGCCCACTCACGGCCCAGTTGTTACTCCCCCCGATCCCCATCTGGCTCCACCCCTGATGGGTCCACGCGGCGGGGGGCGCGGTGCGGGCCACTTCGTCATACGCCCCTGCAGGACCAGGCCGCTGTGCCAGTTTCCGATCCTCGTCGTCGGGATTCACGGTCAGGGGCGCTATCTCGGCGAAGGCCTCTGCGCCCACTGCCTGCATGACCTCGTGGGCAATCAGTTCCGCGTCAAAGTTCGCAGCGCTGCCCCAGCCGAGGTAAAAGGCAATCGCCAGCAGGTCCGTCTCAGTCCAGGGCTCCGGTGCGAATCCCGCGAGCCCGAATTCCATGGGATGCATGTCATCCCGCGTCGCGATGTAGGCGTTCAGACCTTCCAGATAAGTGGCCAGCTGGTGTCGCGAAGAATCACCCAGCAGCTCGAACTGCTGCTCGGCGAGGCGACGAAAGCCGATGACCCGCGCCTCCCGGTCCAGATTGAGGATGACATCGTTGGCGCCGGCACCAAAAATCTCGGCGAGCCTGCCCGAGGCCGCCCGTTTGGCCGCCTCCATCTGAAACAGGCGATCCTGCCCGACCACGAAGCCCTGGGCCCGCAGGGCATCATCGAGGGACGACCCGTAAATGTAAGGAACCCCCGAGCCATCCCGCAGCACCCGCACCGGCGCATCGAGGATGCCCAGCTCCAGCTCTCCCGACGTCCTGCGATCCGTGAACTGCGGCAGGGCCACCCAGGCCAGGCCCGCCAGTACGGCGAGGATTATCAGAAAAATCAGTGCGTAGCGGATAGCAGTCTGCATCGTTGGGACCCCGTGAAATTCTGGCGCTGTGATCGTCCGGGACTGGGCGAGGCGCTAGCGCTCCCACCCCCACCCCGCAGGGGCTTTGTCCGGAGCGCCATTGTACAGGGGAGACCCGCACTTCCGGGCATTCCCAGACGGGGGTAAAGCCCCCCGGCAGGGCAGGGACAGCGCCATCCGACGCGTCGGGACTGCTAGACTCCCTGCGTCGCCGGTCCTGAGCAGAGAGGGAGACTCCCCCCTCAGGTCCCGTCGCCACCATCGCCGAACCGCAGGAGCACATAATGACAATTGAGGCCCAACGCACTCCCGACGCATGCTTTAACGAGCTACCCGATTACCCCTTTGCGCCCAACTACCTCGATGACCTCGCGGGCTACGAAGGCCTGCGCGTGCACTATCTGGACGAGGGGCCGGCCGATGCCAGCGAGGTGTTTCTGTGCCTCCATGGCCAGCCCACCTGGAGCTATCTGTATCGCAAGATGATCCCGGTGTTCACCCGGGCTGGTGGCCGCGTGATCGCGCCGGACCTGCTGGGCTTCGGCAGAAGCGACAAACCCACGGACGAGTCCGCCTACACCTTCAACTTCCACCGCAACCTGCTCATGGCGCTGATAGAGCGCCTGGACCTGCGCAACATCACGCTGGTTTGCCAGGACTGGGGAGGCATTCTGGGGCTCACCATTCCCCCGGAGATGCCGGAGCGCTTCGCCCGCCTCATCGTCATGAACGCGGGACTGCCCATT
>CAXBBA010000419.1:0-2884 GCA_963973805.1 uncultured Halieaceae bacterium
CCCGCAACGATGATCCCGAGGCCGCTTCACGGCCCTGGGATACCGACCGCGATGGCTTCGTTCTCGGTGATGGTGCCGGTGTGATCTTCCTGGAGGAATACGAAGCTGCGCGGCGACGCGGCGCTCCCATCTATGCGGAGGTCTGCGGCTTCGGCATGAGCGGCGATGCCTATCACATGACGCTGCCGCCGGAAGACGGCCGTGGGGCGGCGGATGCGATGCAAAACGCCGTGGATGATTCCGGCATCGATCCCTCCGCGATCGAGTACGTCAACGCCCACGGTACTTCCACGCCCGCGGGGGATGTGGCCGAGAGTCGCGCCGTCGAGAAGGTCTTTGGCAGCGCGGCCCGGAGCGTCGCGGTGAGTTCCACCAAATCCATGATCGGCCACCTTCTGGGTGCCGCGGGCGCCGTGGAGGCGATCTTCAGTATTCTCGCCATTCGCGACCAGGTGGCGCCGCCGACGATCAATCTGGACAACCCCGGTGAAGGGTGTGTGCTGGACTACGTGCCCCACACGGCGCGGGAAATGGCGATCACGTACACGCTGTCCAACTCCTTTGGCTTTGGCGGTACCAACGGATCCCTGATCTTCGGTCGCGTCTAGGCGTCGTGGCCGCGGGGCTGGACGACGACGTTTATTCGGCGGTGATTCCCGCCGACGATCGCAGCTTTCTGTTTGGCGATGGTCTCTTCGAGACCATGCTCTGCATCGATGGCGCAGTTCCCTGGTTCGACTATCACCTGGAACGCATGCTCAACGGCACCCGGCGCCTCGCCATCGCCGCGCCGCAGGAGCAACTGCGCGAAGGTTTCCAGCGCGCCATTCCCGGGCAGGGGCGCCACATCCTGCGCCTGACTCTCAGCCGCGGCAGTGGCATCCGAGGCTATGCTCCCGGCGATGGACAAGCCAGGCTCAGAGCCCGGCTCACGCCGCTGGATGAGCGTCTTCTGGAGCCCCGTAGCGACCTTCGTCTGGCGCGCTCCTCCCTGACCCTGGGGGCGCAGCCGCGCCTCGCAGGTATCAAGCACTGTAATCGCCTCGAGCAGGTGCTCGCCGCCGCAGAGGCGGAGGAGCAGGGAGTGGATGATGTGCTGGTCAGTGACGGGCAGGGCGGCTACCAGTGCAGCGGCCGCGCGAACCTGTTTGTGCTCACGGACGACGGCCTGGCAACACCGCCCTGTGATCAGCGAGGTATCGCCGGTACGCGGCGGCGCCTGGTGATCGAAGCGCTGGCGCCAGCGCTGGCCCTCAAGGTGCGGGAAGCTCCCATCAGCGATCAGATGCTGCGCTCTGCGCAGGCGGTACTGGTGAGCAACACGGTTCTGGGAGTTGCGCTGGTGGACACCATCGACGGCGTCGCCTGCGCCCGGAGCCCGAAGGCAGAGGCGCTGCAGCGGCGGTATCTCGAGGAGTTGGGAACGTGCGTCGCGCCCTGATTGCCGGCGCGGTGCTCGCAGTCGCACTGCTGGTTGCGACGGGCCTGTACCTGCGCCACTGGTGGAACGCACCGCTGCAGCTGCCGCCCAGGGGAATGACGATTGTGATTGAGTCGGGCCAGGGCCTGGGGCTACTCACCCATGATCTCGCCCGGGCCGGTGTTCTCAGGCACCGGCGCCTGCTCAATCTCGTGGCGCGCCTGAGCGAGGCGGACCAACGCATGGGTGAAGGCGAATATCACCTGGGGGAGGGTACGAGCCCCCGGACCCTGCTGGCCCTGCTGCAGAGCGGCGATACGGTGCGCTACCTGGTGACGCTGCCCGAGGGGATTCGCCTGACGGAAGCGCTGAAAACCCTCTGGGAGGCCGAGGGACTGGTGCCGACCCTGGATGGCCCCGCGGACCCGCGGCTTCTCGCACTCGTAGCGCCAGTCGCGGTGGCAGAGGGCTACTTTCTTCCGGAGACCTATCAGTATGAACGGGGAGATTCGGACCTGGACGTGCTGCGGGAGGCCCATCGCCTGATGACCCAGGCCCTCGACGAGGCCTGGGCGGCGCGGCGCGACGAACTCCCCCTGAACTCACCCTACGAGGTATTGATCCTGGCTTCGATTATCGAGAAGGAAACCGGTGTCGCGCGGGAACGCGGGCAGATCGGCGGCGTATTTGTGCGCAGCCTCGAGCGGGGCATGCGACTCCAGACCGATCCCACGGTAATCTATGGCCTTGGCGATGCCTTTGATGGCAACCTGAAACGCAGGCACCTGAAGGATGAGAACAATCCCTACAACAGCTATCGACACCATGGCCTGCCCCCCGGCCCCATCGCGTTACCGGGGCGTGCAGCCCTTCGCGCCGCAGTTCAGCCCGAGCCAGGGGACAGCCTCTACTTTGTCGCCCGGGGCGACGGAAGCCATGTATTCAGTGCCACGCTCGAAGACCACGAGGCTGCCGTGACCCAGTATCAACGCCAACGCCGAAGCGACTACCGGTCGTCCCCGAAGCCATGAACCAGCGCGGAATGTTCATCACCCTCGAAGGGGGGGAGGGGGCAGGCAAAACCACCGCCATGGACTTCCTCGAAGAGGCGTTGCGCGAAGCCGGTGTGGACCTGCTGTGCACCCGGGAGCCCGGTGGCACCCAGCTCGGTGAAAACCTGCGTCGCTGCCTGTTGGAGCCATCGGATACGCCCGTGGCTGCCATGGCGGAACTGCTGATGATTTTCGCGGCGCGGGCGCAACATCTCCAGGAACGCATCCTCCCCGCGCTGCACGACGGGCGCTGGGTGCTCTGTGATCGCTTCACCGATGCGTCCTTCGCGTACCAGGGGGCGGGGCGTCGCATGGGAGAAGGTCCCGTGTCCATGCTCGAAGAGATGGTCCAGGGCGAACTTCGCCCCGACGTGACCGTTCTCATGGATGTACCCGTGGACGTGGGGATGGC
>CAXBBA010000420.1:0-2873 GCA_963973805.1 uncultured Halieaceae bacterium
AGCGCACCGAGATCGGGGAGCAGCGCGAGGCGGTGATCAGTGTGACGATCCCCGAGAAGCCCGGTGCTTTTCGCCGGTTCTGTGGCGCCATCGGCAAGCGCAACATTACGGAGTTCAATTACCGTTACAGCTCCGCTTCCCGGGCGCGGGTGTTTGTGGGGCTGACCGTCGAGCCCGGAGGGGAGGACCTCGCGCAACTCCTGAGCAAGCTCGAAGGCAAGGGCTACCACTGCGAGGACCTCACCGACAATGAGACCGCCAAGCTCCATGTGCGCTACATGGTTGGTGGCCAGGCGCCGGAGGACGTGGGCGAAGAGCGCGTTTATCGCGTGGAGTTTCCGGAGCGCCCCGGCGCCCTGCTGAAGTTTCTGGCGGGTCTGGGGGAGCGCTGGAATATCTCGCTATTCCACTACCGCAATCACGGTGCGGCCTACGGACGCATCCTCGTGGGCATGCAGGTGGGCGCGCGGCAGCGCAAGGCCGTGCGCGAGCGTCTGGAAGAAGTTGGCTATCGTTTCTGGGACGAAACGGACAATGCAGCCTACCGCCTTTACCTCGGAAGGCCGCCGGAAGGGGCGGATTAGTCACGTCCCTGACTTGTCAGACGTCTTGCGCGGTCAAGTATTCCATGACATATTCGTGACGTGTTGCCAAAAATTCCCAAGGAACCGTCTTGAAACGCGGACCGGATATGCTACTCGTGCTCACCGCGGCCTTCGGCCTCGGTGTCCTGTTGACGTTGCTTTTGCCCATGTCGTCAGGGCCCAGCGTAGCTGCGCCTGCTTCGCCACTGCAGGCGGGCATCGTCGAGAATCCCTAGCGTCAGGCTGGGGCCGCCATGTCGGTCCCTGGCCAGCGCACTCCCAATTGCTAGTCCGGCACTGATCCGAACAGGGTCAGGCCCGATTCCGTGAGCACGCCATGCAGCGGCTGGTCCCAGCGTTCCTGCAGTGCGTCGATGCGCGGGTCCTGCTGATCGTCGTAGGCCAGCCCCAGGAGAAACGGGCAGCCATGTTCCCGTTGCGCCGCGACAAAGCGATCATAGAATCCCCCCCCCATACCCAGGCGAGCTCCCCGCGGTGACCACGCGACGAGGGGCATCAGCAGCAGGTCCAGAACTCCCTCGGTCGCTATCGCGCCCGTACTCTCGTCGATGCCATAGCGATTGGGTCGCAGAGGAGTTGCCGGGTCCCAGTGGCGGAAGTCGAGGGTCTGGTCCCGCAGCGATGGCAGGTAGAGAGTTTTGTCTGCGCGTCGCGCAGCGCGGGCGATTGCCGAGGGGTCGAGTTCGCCGTCATTGGCGATAAACAGCCCCAGGTGTCGGGACGACCGCCACAGGGATGAATCCTCCAGATGCCGGGCGGCGCGGTGTGCTGCTTCGGCGGCGAAGTCCGGTGCCTGATTCCGGCGGCGCTCCCGATGCTCCCGCCGAAGTCGGTGCTTCTGCTGGCGAATGTCGTCTCGGGGTTCCATCCGGTGATGTTTCTGGTCCTGCCAGGAAAGGAATTTGCAGCAAGGCTTACGGCAAAGGAAGGTTCGGTACCCGGCGCACCGCTGACAGAACGGCCCTTGAACCCTACGGTTCAAGGTGGTGGCTCCCGTACCGCTTCAGGCTTCCCGGTCATGCCGGACTTGCACACCAACGGTGACGGTCTCCCCCGGTTAACGCTTTATCGGCTCGAGGACAGTAAGTCTGGCAAATGCGCCAGGGACCGGGGGCAATTATAACGCATTGGAAACCGGCGCGGTTGCGCGGGGCGCTATTTGATGGGGGAGCGAACGCGGAAAATGCGCGTTTCAGCCGATTTCTATCTGCCGGAGCTGGTGCAGGGCCTCATCGAGTTTGGCGCTGAGACTGGCTACGCTGCCGGGGGGCGGTGGAGCTTCGTCTTCCCGCGGCGTCGCGGGGCCATCACCGCTGTCGGGCGCGGGCCCGGAGCGCGCCTTGAGCAGCTCGTGGCTGATGTTCAGTGCCGCCATTACGGCGATGCGCTCCAGTCCGATGACCTTGCCGGTGGCGCGAATGGCGCGCATCTGTTCATCAAGGTGGCGCGCCGACAGCAGCAGTTCCGCCTGCTGCTCCGGGGGGCAGGCGACCTGATATTCCTTGTCCAGAATCTTCACGGAAACCGTGTTGCCGCGACCGCTCACGATGCTGCCTCCATGCTGCGCAGGCGCTGGAGCGTGGCTTCGACCCGGGCGCGGGCGAGGTCATTTTTGGCAATGAGATCCCGACGCTCCTGCTGGAAGCCGAGATTCTCTTCCTTGAGTGCGCGATTTTCCCGATTCAGCTGGGCGCACAGGGCGATGAGCTGATCGATCTTGTCTTCCAGGGTTTTCAGGGTGTCGTCTGACATGCCGGCATGACTTGCATGGCGCTTGGGATTATCGGCACTATAGGGTTCGCTCTCAGACAGGTCAACGGCGCCGACGCGTCGCAGTAAACGTATTGTCTATTCTTGATCCCCTTCCCGGAGACGATCTGGGTGCTCATTTCGACGCGCTGGCGAATGCTCTTCTGGAGCAGGGGCAGCTGCTGTCCCCCGCAGAAATCCACGGTTGCCTCGGCGGACTCCTCGGCGGGGGCTTCCGCGGTGACCGGGCGGAGCTCATCACCAACATGGAGCAGACCCTGGATACCACCTTCCACGGTGAAATCGCCGATGCCATCCAGGGACTGCGCGATGAAATGGAAGCCTGCATCATCGCCGGAGAGTTCGATTTTCAACTCCTTCTCCCCGGAGAGGACCTCGAGCTGGGTCAGCGCGTCGAGGCCATGGCGTCCTGGTGCCGCGGGTTCCTCGGCGGGTACGCCCAGGCGCGGGTCACTGCCGGCGCCCAGGCGGAGGCCGTGGCCGTGGACAGCGCCGAAG
>CAXBBA010000421.1:0-2852 GCA_963973805.1 uncultured Halieaceae bacterium
GCCCGGGTCCGAGGTGTAGCCGGTGGTGAAGGGGTAGTTCGGCGAGAAGCCCGTCTGCACCCCGTAGCCGTCGATGAGCGTGGAGCCGGGATAGGTGAAGTCGTTGCGCTCTTCCAGCGTGAGGTCCATGTAGAAGGCACCCACGGTGGCGCGCAGGGCGCGATCTTCCGGCGTGTTGATGCGGATCTCGTGGGTCACGACTTCGGTTTTCGTGGTGCTGTTCACGAACAGGTCCGGTGCCTGGCAGGTGCCGGACGGTGCGGCGGCGCCGGGGTAGGAAACGGAGCTGTCGCAGATGTAGTAGGGCAGGTACTGGCCGACGAAGAGATAGTCCGAATAATCGACGATCTGGTCGGTCTGGCGATCCGTGAACGCACCGGTGTAGAGCACGTCCAGGGCGCCAAGGCGGCCTTCGAGGGTCCAGGCGGTGTTATCGAATTCGTCGTCGATGGTGTCGTTCTGGAAGCGGGTGATTTCGTAGTCGTCCAGCTCCGGGTCCGAGAAGAACACCCCATCCGCATCCAGCTGCTGGCGCATGTGGGAGATCTGCAGGCTCCAGTCGGCGTTGAAGGTGTACAGCCCCGCCAGGCGGAAGCCTGCGTAGGTCGCGTCGTTGAAGTCGTCTTCGGTGCGGTTGCTGTTGTCCGCCTCGATGAACGTCACGTTGGACAGGTCCGCCGTGGACTGGAAGCCTGCACGCTGGTCGCTGACGGGCACGCCATTGGCACGCATGGTGCCGGCGGGGCGGAAGCGCGCGCTCTCGCTCGTGCTCAGCGTTCCCGCTACGTTATCGACGTAGCCGCCCATGCGGTCCACGTAGACCACGCCGCGCAGCGCCAGCTTGTCACTGACCGGCGCGTTGACCATGGCCTCGATGTTGTTGCTCATCTCGCCACCCTTGGTGAACGACGTGCCCAGGCGGGTGCTGGCGTAAAGGCCACTGAAATCCGGTTTGTTGGTGATCAGGCGCACGGTGCCGGCCTGGGAGCTGGCGCCAAAGAGCGTGCCCTGGGGTCCCGCGAGCACCTCGATGCGGTTCATGTCGGCGGTGTAGACATCCAGGTTGCGCCCGGGCTGGGACAGGGGCTGCTCGTCGAGGTACAGGGCGACGTTGGGAGAGAGCCCGGCCACGCCGGCGGTGGTCAGGTTCGGCGTGGTGGAGGCGACGCCGCGAATGTAGATGGTGCTCTGGCCGGGGCCGCTGCCGCCGGCGGTAACGCCGGGCAGCTGCACCAGGTAGTCCTCGAAATTGGTGACGCCCATGTCCCGAAGCGTGTTTTCTCCAAGGGCCTGAACCGCGACGGGAATGTCCTGGGTGCTGGCGCTGCGCTTCGTTGCGGTGACGATCACCTCCTCCAGCTGTGCGTGGGCCACACCGGCTCCGGCGAGGAGGCCGCTGGCGGCGGTGCCCACAAGGGCGTGGCGGACGGCGAAGCGAAGGGAGCGTTGCATAGAGGATTTCCTTATCCGGTAAAAAGCGCAGGTATTTTACAGATAAAGTAAAAGATCGACAGGTTTTGGGGCCCACAGTGTAAATAAACAACAAAAACCGCTGCTTATTGCCCGTTGTGGTAAGGATTGGGGAATCAAAAATACTTTGAATAAGTACTTTTCTTTGGGGTCCGGCTCAGGATTTACTTTGCCCATGGCAGTAAATCCCGTAGGCTGCGCGCTCTTCTGGACCATACCTGACGTTGCATGTCTGATGAAAAAAACGCTGAAGCGGCGGGTTCCGGCGCTCTGAACTTTGTTATCGATCGCTCGGTTTTCATTCCCGCCACGCTGATCCTGCTGGCCCTGGTGCTGTTCGCCGGCCTGGCGCCCGCAACCAGCGAAGCGCTGTTTGCCGAAGTGCAGGCGGTGATCGTCCGCTATGCGAGCTGGTACTACGTGCTGGTGGTCGCGATCATTCTGGTCAGCGGGCTGTTGTTCAGCCTGTCCCGCTACGGCGATATCAAGCTCGGCCCGGACCACTCCGAGCCGGAGTACTCCTCCCTGAGCTGGTTCGCCATGCTGTTCGCCGCAGGCATGGGTATCGGGCTGATGTTTTTCGGCGTGGCTGAGCCGGTGATGCATTTTCTCCAGCCTCCCCACGGGCAGGGCGGCGATGTGTCCGCGGCGGAACATGCCCTGACCCTGACTTTCTTTCACTGGGGGCTCCACGCCTGGGCCATCTATGCCATCGTGGCCCTGCTGCTCGCCTACTTCGCGTACCGGCACAACCTGCCCCTGACCATGCGCTCGGCCTTCTATCCCCTGATCGGGGAGCGCATATACGGCCCCATCGGCGCGGCGATCGATGTGTTCGCCATTGTCTGCACGGCCTGTGGTATCGCGACGAGCCTCGGCTTTGGTGTGCTCCAGATCAATTCGGGACTGGAGTACCTGTTCGGGATTCCCGTGACACCCCTGGTGCAGCTGTTGCTCATCATGGGCACCATGGCCCTGGCCAGCATCTCCGTGGCCATGGGACTGAATGCGGGTATCAAGCGCCTGTCCGAGGTGAACATCGCGCTGTCGGTGATGTTGCTGATCGGCGTACTGCTCGCGGGACCGACGATTCTGCTGCTGACGGCGACGCTCGAAGGGCTGGGTCTCTACGTCAGCGAGCTCGTGAGCAAGACCTTTACCCTGTATGCCTACGAGCCCACGGACTGGCTCGGTGGCTGGACCATTTTCTACTGGGGCTGGTGGATGAGCTGGTCGCCCTTCGTGGGCCTGTTCATTGCGCGCATCTCCCGCGGCCGGACCATCCGGGAGTTCACCCTGGGGGCGATTCTGGTCCCCTGCGGCTTCACCCTGTTGTGGATGGGGATTTTTGGCAACAGCGCCATCGATCTCATCCTGAACAA
>CAXBBA010000422.1:0-2850 GCA_963973805.1 uncultured Halieaceae bacterium
CGTTACTCCCGAGGCCGCATTGCGCTTCGCGGGGTGCAGCTATCAGGCCTCCCGGGAGCGTCTGCTCTGCGTCCGTGAGGATCATCGGGGGCTGGAAGAGCCTCAGAACACCGTTGTGGCGCTGAGTGGTCGCGAGGAGGAAGAGGGGGAAGTGCTGTTCTCGGGCACGGACTTTGTCTCGGCGCCGCGCCTGTCAGAGGACGGAGAGCGCGTCGCGTTTACCAGCTGGATGCACCCGAATATGCCCTGGGATCGCACCACACTGCACTCGGCGCGCTTTGCCAGCGATGGGTCTCTGAGCGAATTGCAGGTGCACAATCCCCAATCCCGGGAGTCGGTGATCGTCCCCCAGTGGAATGCGGCGGGGGAACTGCTGGCCCTGTCGGATCGCGACAACTGGTGGCGGCCCTACCGGGTCAGCGGCGAGCGCTTCGCGGCGATCGCTACGGGTCTGGAGAACATGGAGATCGGCGGCCCGGACTGGAGCATCAACACCCGGTATTACTACCCCCAGCCCGACGGCAGCATCCTGGCAATTGCGCGCCAGGGTAGCGTGGAGTACCTCGTGCAGCTCGATGGCAAGGGGGGGCACCGCGTCGTGGATACGGACGCCGTGAGCATCGGCAGCCTCGTGAAGGACGGACGGGGCCTGTTCCTGTCCGCCGGATTCGCGGATCGCCCCGGCGCCCTCGTGGAACTGTCCACCGACGGAACCGTGAAGCGCACGCTGCGCCGCACCCGGGACGAGGGTCTGGCCCCCGAGTGGGTGCCTGCCTACGAACAGATCAGTTTTCCCCTGCCCGGCGGAGGCGAAGCTCATGGCGTCTACCTCCCGCCCACGAATCCCGGGGTGAGCCCTCCGGCAAATGAAGCTCCCCCGCTGATCGTGACAGTGCATGGCGGACCGACTTCCGTGGCCGGCGTGAGCTACCGCCCGAATCATTACTACTGGACGAGCCGGGGCTTTGCGCTGCTGGACTTGAACTATCGCGGCAGCACCGGCTTTGGCCGGGAGTATCGCCAGGCCCTCTATGGAAACTGGGGTATCGCCGATGTGGAGGACGCGGTCGCCGGTGCCCACTGGCTCGCCGAACAGGGGCTGGCGGATGCGAAGCGCCTGATCGTTCGCGGCGGGAGTGCCGGTGGTTTCACGACGCTGGCAGCCCATGCCTTTCACGATGCCTTCGCCGCAGGCGCTTCTTACTATGGTGTGTCGGACATTGAGGCGCTGGCGAAGGAAACGCACAAATTCGAGTCGCGTTATTTGGATCAGCTTATCGGGCCCTATCCCGAGCGGAGCGACCTGTACCGGGCGCGGTCGCCGATCCATCACCTCGATGGATTCCAGGCCCCGCTTATTTTGCTCCAGGGTCTGGACGATCCCATCGTGCCACCGAATCAGTCCGAGATGATCTACAGCGCCCTGCGGGAGCGCGGCGTCCCCACGGCCTATATCGCGTTTGAGGGAGAGTCCCACGGTTTCCGTAAGGCGGAGAACCAGGTTACTTCCCTCGAGGCGGAGCTGTACTTCTATGCCCGGGTGCTCGGATTCACACCTGCGGATGAGCTGCCGTCGATCCCCATCGACAACCTGCCGGTCCAGGAGGCCCCCCCCGGGCATGACTAGCGCCGTCAACAGCAAGCTACCCGGGGTTGGCACTACGATATTTGCCCGTATGTCGGCGCTGGCAGCGCAGACCGGTGCCCTCAACCTGTCCCAGGGGTTCCCGGACTTCGATGCACCGCAGCGCCTGACCCGGGCGCTGGGGGAGCACGCGCTGGCGGGGCATAACCAGTACGCCCCCACGGCGGGGCTGCCACGACTGCGCGAGGCGGTTGCAGCGCAGCTCCTGCGCCACCGCGCGATCCCCGTGGATCCCGAAACCGAGGTCACCATCGTGCCCGGGGCAACCGAGGGTATCTTCTGTGCGGTGCAGGCGGTGGTGAGCCCCGGAGACGAAGTCATCGTGCTGGACCCGGTCTACGACAGCTATGAGCCCGCCATTACCCTGGCGGGAGGGCGAACGGTGCACGTGCCCCTGAGTCCGGGGAGCTTTACCGTGGACTGGGAGCGGGTGGCGGCGGCGGTGACGCCCCGGACCCGCATGCTCATGCTCAACAGCCCCCACAATCCCTGCGGCAGTCTGGTGCACAAGGATGACCTGGAGCAGTTGGCGGCCCTGGCGGAGCGCCACGATCTGCTGGTGTGCAGCGACGAAGTTTACGAATACCTGGTGTTTGACGGCGCCCGGCACTGCAGTGTGCTGTCGCACCCGGGACTGCGGGAACGCAGCTTTGCTCACTACTCCTTTGGCAAGACCTTCAGCGTAACGGGGTGGAAGACCGGTTACTGCGTGGCGAGTCCCGCCCTCAGTGCCGAACTGCGCAAGGTGCACCAGTTCGTCACCTTCGTTGCCGTGACTCCGGTGCAGCATGCGCTGGCGGATTTTATCGAAGCGGAACCGGACTATGCGTTGGGGCTCGCCGCGAGCTATCAGCAGCGCCGGGATGTTTTTCTCCAGGCTCTCGAGGGGTCACGCTTCAGCTGGACGCCGGCTGCCGGGAGTTTCTTTCAGCTGCTGGATTACCGTGCGATCAGTGACGAGGTGGATACCACGCTTTGCGAGCGCTGGACCCGGGAGCACGGCGTCGCGTCCATTCCCGTTTCCCATTTTTATGCCGAAGCACCAGCGCAGCAGCAGCTGCTGCGCTTCTGCTTCGCCAAATCTGACGAGGTGCTGCGCGAGGCGGCGGAACGACTATGCAGGATCTGACTATGGGCGATTTCAAGGTGACCCTGGTGCAACACGCCCTGGCGTGGGAGAAACCCGAAGACAACCGGCGCCAGTT
>CAXBBA010000423.1:0-2825 GCA_963973805.1 uncultured Halieaceae bacterium
ACCAACGGCGCGGCGGCGGATCAGGTTTTCTTTCCCGCGGAGGGCTTAGTGATGTTGTCCATATCTACCAGATTCCAGTCGAGCCCCTGATTCCTGAACAGGCGTTTCTCCTGCTCGGGATAATCAACGACATCGTGGGCCAGACGCTGGCCTACAACGATGCAGCGCAGCGGTACGTCGCCGTGGTTGTGTAGCTTGTGGGCGCAGCCCCCGGCCCGATAACCGATAAAGTCACCGGCCTTTACCGATACAAGCTCATCGCCGATCGTTGCCTCGGCCTCACCGTCCAGAATGTACACGCACTCTTCTTCGTAAAGGTGCCGATGCAATTCCGTGGAGTCTTTCCCCGGGGCGACCTCGATGATATGAAAACCAATGCCCTCCAGGCCCGTCACATCACCGAGGGATTTGTTCACGCGCGGGGCATTCGCATTCAGAAAATGGGTTTTCTCGAGACCCTGGTACTGCTCGATCTCCTCCCGCGTGACGATGTACTTTTCCATGATTGCCCCCTGGCTCCGGATTGTGCGCCGGGACTTGGGATTCGGTGCGCGGTAGAGCGCAGAATCCCGGCGACGCGTCTCTTCAATCGCGTCCTTTCAATGGCATGCGCTTCGAAAAGCGGTCACACCATAGACCGCGGCCTCCTACCCCAGATTCGCCTCAATCGCATCCAGGAAGCCGTACATATCCACGACTTTCTCCGAGGCGGGATCCGTGGTCTTGCCTTTCAGATCCCCCGTGATGATGCCCCCGGCTACGGTCTCGATCAGCGCCGCCTTGAGGCTCCTCGCATAGTCACGCAGCGCCTCGCTCTCTTCCCGATTAGCTAGCTCTTCCAGCGCATTGGCCACCGCAAAGATCAGCGCCGAAGAGTTGAAGTTGGCCTCCTTGCCATCCGTATCGAGGTAGCGCAGGTAGAGGTCGTGAGCCGTTCCGTGGGGTGCCTCGTAGAGCATGGTGCCGTCCTTGCTCATGATCACGGAGCTGGCGGTGGCCAGGCTTCCGCCGAGCGCTGCGGAGATGTCCGAGAAGATATCGCCGTCCAGGTTCTGGGCGGGATACAGACCCCAGCGCGGGGGATCGCAGATCATTTTGCTCAGCTGCCTCGACGGGCGCATGATCATGAAGGAAGGCGGCGGTGTATCCAGCGCTGCCAGTTCCTTGCGAATCTCAAGAATAATGGAGCTGTAAACCTCATCGTAGTTCACAAACTCGCGCTTGAGGCCGAAGTATACCTCTTTCTTGTTCAGCGCCGCGTCCTTGAATACCTGTTTCACCCAGTCCTTGATCGCTTCGCGGTGGTTGGACATGAACAGGATGGGGTCGCTGGCGGTCACGGTTCGCCGTCCACGATCACCTTGATGATGCCGTCTTCCGGCGCCGGGGTGTTGTAGCTGCCGTACTGGTCCCCGCCTCCGGCACTCATGCGCGAGATCGACACGTGGGCCTTGCGCTCCGGCAGGCCGTAGTGCTTGAGCTGCTGCACCAGCTTGTAGAGTTTCATGCCGCTCACGTTGTCCGGCACGCCCCAAAGGGCCCGCTCCGGCGGGTTGGACACGATGCGCGCCGCCTGGGCATCGATCAGCTCATAGTGGTACTCGAGGCCCGCAGCGGCGACCTTGTCCTTGTAGTCGCTCTCGTAGATGTCTTCGATCGCTGCACGCATCACACCGTCGTAGCCGGGAATCACCGTATCCTTCAGGCCCAGGTAAATATCGCGTTTTTCATCCAGGGCGCGCTGAAAGAAGCGATGCGCCCAGGCCTGCACTTCCTCGAGGCTGTTCGTGGCCAGCATCCAGGGGTCACCCTTCTTCAGGGTCCGCCGGTGCAACTCCACGGGATCACCGCTGCTGCCCACAAACATGACCTTGGCCACACCGGTGGCATTCGACAGTTCGCTGTAGCTGAAGTCCAGGCCACCGCTGTCCATGGTGTCCACTTCGATATCCCGGCCTATCCAGTCCGGCCGCACGCTGCGCAGGTTGCGGAACTCGATGTCCTCGCGCGTGATATTTCCGCCAATGCCCTTGCGGATCGCGCCATTGGGGGACTTGGTGGCGAGCTTGTCCAGCTCGGCTTCCTTGATATGGGGGTGACGCTGGAGCAGCTCGTCGAGCTGGCTGCGGTTCACGGTCATGCCCGCGTTCTTGATGCCCACGCCGTATTCCTTCAGCGCGTCGATGGCCTCGGTGACCACGGCGCCGTTGGTCGTGAGACGCTTCTCGGCCGAGAGGTCCACTTCCACCAGGTTGATATCCAGGCGCGAATTCACGAACTGCTCCAGAATGCGTTCGAAGGCGATCTGTGCCATCTCGTCACCATGCAGAATGACCAGCGGTCTGGCTACCTTAATCTTGTCGCTCACGCTCAACGCTCCCGGAAGTGTGTAGTAAGAAGCGATGATTTTACCCGCCCCCGGACAAAAGGAACATTGGACGAAACGGGAATGCTCCCTACGCTAACCAATAGTGGGTAGAGCTCGCCTGTCGCACAGCCCAATTTGCTAGGCTCCCACCCCTGAAACGCAGGAATTTCACTATGAACACAGCAAAGAAAAGCAGTTGGACCCGCATGCAATGGGACGACCCCTTCCATCTGGAGCGTCAGCTCGACGACGAGCAGCGCATGGTGATGGAGAGCGCCCGCGCCTATGCCCAGGGAAAGCTCACCCCCCGTGTGCTCGAGGCGTTCCGTCACGAGCAAACAGACCCCGCCATCTTTCGCGAGATGGGCGAGCTCGGCTTTCTGGGGTCCACCATCGAGGGCTACGGCTGCCCCGGTGTCGACTACATCTCCTACGGAGTGCTGGCGCGGGAGGTCGA
>CAXBBA010000424.1:0-2824 GCA_963973805.1 uncultured Halieaceae bacterium
ACCCCACCGGGGAGCGCCGCCAGCAGGGAGGAAAGGCGCCCCAGCAGGCGCTCCTTCTCCGCGAGCTCCCGCATGCGCGCCTGACGACTGACCGCCAGTTCCGCGCGCAGGGCGATGACCTGCTCCTGCAGGTCACGGTAGCTGCTGTCGAGTTCCGCGGAAATCGCCGCCAGGGAGGCCAGATGCCGTGCATCATGGCCATGGCCGACGGGGGGCGCGGTGCTGGTTTGTTGACTGCTTTCGCTCATATCCGGGGGATTCCATATCCACTACCGGGTGATCTAGCAATCTCCGTGCCTAAAATAATCTCTTTTTATAACAACAGGTTAACTCAGGAGGGAGCAGAAAACGTCAAGCTTCTGGCGCCTCATCCGGCCGGGCGATCGCGTACTTGCGCATCTTCTCCACCAGCGTGGTGCGCTGGAGGTTGAGCATTTTCGCCGCCCGCGCCACCACCCAGTCACTCTGCTCCAGCGCCTGAATCATGAGGGAGCGTTCGAGGTCCGCCAGGTGGGCCTTGAGGTCCAGCCCCTCCGTGTCGAGCACCGGCGAGGAGCCCCCCTCCGGATCGCTGGCTGGCTCCCTTGCAGGCTCGGGCTCGTCGAGACGCTCCTCCTCCCGGAGCGGAGCCTCTCCCCCAGGCTCCGGAGGCGTCACCGCATCCGCGCCGGAGCGAAAGCGCTCGGGCAGGTCGTTCTGCCCCACGGCACCATCGGGGTAGAGAATCGCCAGCCGTTCCACGAGGTTTGACAGTTCCCGCACGTTCCCCGGCCAGCGGTAGCGCTTGAGGCAGGCCATCGCATCGTCGGCGATGCGCAGAGAACCCCGTTGCTCCGTTTCCAGCAGTTTGGTGAAACGCCGGACGAGCGCGGGCACGTCCTCCACCCGCGCTCGCAGCGGTGGCATTTCGATGGGGAACACGTTCAGGCGATAGAAGAGATCCATGCGGAACGCGCCTTCATCCACGCGGCGCTCCAGATCCTGATGGGTGGCAGCGATGACCCGGACGTCACAATCCTGGCTGCGGTTGCTGCCCACGCGCTCAAAGCAGCGCTCCTGGAGGACTCGCAGCAGCTTGACCTGCATCTGCAGGGGCATATCTCCGATTTCGTCGAGGAACAGCGTCCCCCCCGCGGCCATCTCGAAGCGGCCCTGGCGGGCGCTGATCGCCCCGGTGAATGCGCCCTTCTCATGGCCGAAGAGCTCGGACTCCAGCAGTTCTCCGGGGATCGCACCACAATTCACCGGCACGAAGGGTCCGCGGGATCGGGTCGAAAGGCGGTGAATTCCCCGCGCCACCACTTCCTTGCCGGTGCCGGACTCTCCGAGGATGAGCACGGAGGCTTCGGAGGGAGCAACCTGGGCCACGAGGCGGCGAATCGCATCCATCGCGGCGCTGTTACCCACCAGATCCCGCGCAAGGCGCTGCCCGGCATCCGTCGCCCTTGCGTGCCCGTCACCCATACCCTGACCCAACCGTAGGTTGAAAAAACACTCGGAGTTTCAATGGATTAGCGCCAGAAGTCAACTTTTTGACGCGATTCGAAGCTCAACTTTCGCCCGCGGAGCGCCGGTAGGCAACCTCACGCCGGTGGTGACGGAAAATCAGCTTCTCGAGCCAGGCCTGGGCTGCACCGGTAAGGCCGACGAAACGCACCCGGGCCTGCCCTTCGGCATAGGCGTCGGGGTCCGTGACGACTTCGCCATAGCAGCACAGCGGTTTGGGCAGGCCCCGCTGGATATACAGCTCGAGATACACGGTGCTGCCCGGCTCCGGCACTTCGTCCGCCGAAGCGCCGGACCAGGCGACGTCATCGGAAGACACGCGCACGGAGCTGGTATGGGGGATATCGAGCTCGTGGTAGACCAGGGTGCTGACGAGATCCAGTACCAGATTGAGTTTGAGATCCAGGCGCAGCAGTTCCTGGCCCAGCGCGGAATCCGGCGCATCCTTCTGCGCGGCCGTATCGCTGATCACGTTGACGTCCCGAAGAAACGCCTCGTTCGAAGCATTCACCATCGCCAGGTGGGTCTGGTCCAGCTCGTGATGGACCGGCCGCCAGCTGACGGAGATGTTATCGGTGTAGGCGAGGCCGCCGGGCTGACTGTCTGCTTCACTCATGGAGCAAAGCTACCACAGTCCCTGACGGGCGTCAGGCACAGACCTCAGGCGGGAGCCTGTTTGACGTTCTGGTACTGGCCAATGGCCGACCGCGTGCGCGCCTGCTCAATGCCCTGCTGGAGCACCGCTTCCCGCGCCGCCCGCAACTTGACCATCAGCTCCTCATTGAGGTGGAGAATCACCGCCAGAGCTTCGGCGACCAGTTCACCGTGCTCCGGCGCCGTCGCCTCGGCGAAACAAAGCCGCAGATCTTCGCGGCGGCGCTGCTCCATGGCCGTGACCTGATCCCAGTCACCCGCACCCGCGAGGTCGAGCATCTCCCGGGTCTGCGTGAGGACATCGGCCAGGCGACGACACTGGCCTGCGTGGTCACCGGTGACGGCGTGTAGTTCTGCGACAGTCATGGGCGGTTACGCTTTGTGCTCGGCGGGGATTTCCTCCCAACCGCTCTGGATTTCCCGCAGCAGGCCAGCGACCTCCTGCAGCTTGCCCGGGTCACTTTCACGCCGGGCCTCGAGCAGACGTCGCTCCATGTATTCGTAGAGATCACTCAGGCGCTGCGCCAGTTCCCCGCCCTGCTGGTGATCGAGGCTGGCCCGGAGGTTATCGACGATGCTGATTGCCTTGCCGATCATCTCCCCTTCCTTCGCCGTCTCGCCGCGCTCCATCAGCCCCACGCCGAGCGCGGTGCGCGCCTCGCAG
>CAXBBA010000425.1:0-2823 GCA_963973805.1 uncultured Halieaceae bacterium
GACGATGACGCTCATGGCGTAATCGAGATAGGACTGTTTGAGTTCGTCTTCGATGGTGACGGGAGAAATCTCCCTGGCTAGCTCACCCATAAATTGCCTTCACAGTGCCGATGGTCGGGGCGTTCAGGAAACGCCGGATCAAACGACAAATTATACCTTTTGTGGACAGGTAAAGGCTATGGGAGTCATGGCCGCGCTATACTCGCGCTCCGCCCTCGCGCGGGCGGGTCCAGCGAGAGGAAACCACGACCATGAGCCTTGAAAACAGCACCCCGGAGCTGCTGATCCACGCCGACTGGGTGCTGCCCATGGAGCCGGGGGACGCCGTGCTCAAAGACCACGCGGTGGCGGTGCGCGACGGAAAAATTGTCGGGCTCATGCCCCGGACCGAGGCGCAGGCCACGGAATGTGGCGAGCGCGTGGAGCTCCCGGGCCACGCCCTGATCCCCGGCCTGGTCAATGCCCACGGCCACGCACCCATGAGCCTGCTGCGGGGCTACGCCGACGATCTGCCCCTGATGCCCTGGCTCGAGGAACACATCTGGCCGGCGGAACAGGCCCACGTCAGCGCGGAATTCGTCCGCGATGGCGCCGCCCTGGCCATGGCCGAGATGATTCTGGCCGGCACCACGACCTTCAGCGACATGTACTTCTATCCCGATGTGGTGGCCGACCTGGTGCAGGACACGGGGCTGCGCTGCCAGCTCGCCGCGCCGGTGCTCGACTTTCCATCGGCCTGGGCCTCGGGGCCCGACGAATACATCAGCAAGTGCCTGACCCTGCGTGACGAGTGCCGCAACCGCGAACGCCTGCAGGTCGCGTTCGGCCCCCACGCCCCCTACACCGTGTCGCTGCCAGTGCTGGAGCGCATCGCAACCTACGCCGCCGAGCTGGACATGCCCGTGCACATGCACCTGCACGAGACTGCGGCGGAGGTATTGAGCGCCGTCGAGGCCACGGGGGAGCGCCCCCTCGACACGCTGCGCCGCATAGGCCTGCTGGGACCACGCACGCAATGCGTGCACATGACGGACCTCGGTAGCCAGGACATCGCAGCGCTGGTCGAGACCGGAGCTCACGTGGTGCACTGTCCCCAGTCAAATATGAAACTGGCCTCGGGCACCTGCCCCGTGACAGAACTGCTCACGGCCGGGGTCAACGTCGCCCTCGGCACCGATGGCGCGGCGAGCAACAACGACCTGAATCTGTTCGACGAGATGCACACCGCCGCCCTCCTCGCCAAGCTCCACAGCGGCGATCCCGCCGCCCTGCCTGCCGCGACCGCCCTGCACATGGCCACGCTGGGCGGCGCCCGGGCCCTCGGTCTCGAGGACCGCATCGGCAGCATTGCCCCGGGCAAGGCGGCGGACCTGGTCGCCGTGGACCTCTCCGGCCCGTCGACGCAACCCCTTTATAATCCCCTGTCCCAGATCGTTTACGCCTGTAACGGCGCCCAGGTAAACCATGTGTGGGTCGCCGGACAGCCGCTGCTTCGGGACCGGCGCCTGACCACCCTGGACCTGGCCGACACCCTGGCCCGGGCCCGCTACTGGCGAGGAGTTATTGCCCCATGAACCAGACCCTGAACGTCGACGAAGCCGAGATTGCCAAGTTCGAGGCCCTGGCCGCCCGCTGGTGGGACCCCGACGGCGAGTTCCGGCCCCTGCACGAGATCAACCCCCTGCGGGCCAACTGGATCGACGCCCGCGCCCCCGTTGCGGGCAAGGCGGTGCTGGACGTGGGCTGCGGCGGAGGCATCCTCTCCGAATCCATGGCGCTGCGCGGCGCCCGGGTTACCGCCATCGACATGGGCGAAGGCCCTCTCTCCGTTGCGCGGCTGCACCAGCTGGAATCCGGCGTCGAGGTGAACTACCGCCAGAGCACCGCCGAAGCCCTGGCGGATGCCATGCCGGAACAGTTCGACGTGGTGTGCTGCCTGGAGATGCTTGAGCACGTGCCCGATCCCGGGGCGGTGATCCGTGCCTGCGCCGCGCTCGTGAAACCCGGTGGTGACCTGTTCTTCTCGACCATCAACCGCAATCCGAAGGCCTTTCTCTTTGCCATCGTCGGTGCCGAACACCTGCTGCGCCTGCTGCCCGCGGGCACCCACGAATACGCCAAGTTCATCCGGCCCTCGGAGCTGGCGCGCTGGCTGCGCGAAGCGGGACTGGAGCACCGGGAGAGCACGGGGCTGGTGTACAACCCCCTGACCCGCCGCTACCGCCTCGCCCGCGAGGACGTGTCGGTGAACTACATGTTCCACGCCCGACGCCCGGACTGAGCGCCGTGTCTGACACCTCCATGCCCGGAGCCGTGGTTTTCGATCTGGACGGCACCCTCGTGGACACCGCCGACGACTTCATCCCGGTGGTGCAGCAGCTCCAGGCGGAGCACGGCTTCGCGCCCACCGCGCCGGAGCGCATCCGCCAGAGCGTCTCCAACGGCGCCCGGGCCCTGGTGTGCCTGGGTCTGGGGCTCGAGCCCGGCGACCCCCAGGTGGAAGTCCATCGCCTGCGCCTGCTGCAGCTGTACGAGGCGATCCTCGGGCAGCATGCCCGTCTCTATCCCGGCATGGACGCCCTGCTTCGGCGCCTCGAGGAGCACAACATTCCCTGGGGCATCGCCACGAACAAACCCCGGGCCTTCACCGTTCCCCTGCTCGACACCCTGAACCTCCGTCCCGGCAGCGTGGTCTGCCCGGACGACGTGGCGCAGCCCAAGCCCCACCCCGAAGCCCTCTTCCTGGCCTGTCGCCAGCTCGACCGGGCTGCCGCTGCCTCGATCTACGTCGGCGACCACCTCCGCGACATCGAGGCGGGACGA
>CAXBBA010000426.1:0-2818 GCA_963973805.1 uncultured Halieaceae bacterium
CCCCGCCCTGCCCCGCCTCTACGCCGATAAGCCAGTCGCCAGGGGCAATCCAGAAAATCGTGGCATCGTCTATCACCACCTCGCCATTCACCGGCATGGATCGACCGATGCGCCCTGCCAGCGCCTGAAGCTGTTCGGGGTCGCGATGAAAAACCTGCAGGCGAAGCAGATCCCAGCGGCAGCTTTCCCGAAGCTGAAACCCATCACCAATTAGCTCGCGCTCCATCAGCGGTGTGTCGGCGATCAGTTCAGCCATTGAGCAGTTCTCCCTGGGGGTCGTAGGCACAGGGTTTCACGAGCCTGGCAGGCTGGCGCACTCCGTTGTAGAAGATCTCCACCGTTTCTCCCTCCCGGGCAAAGGCCGCGGCGACCAGGCCCAGCGCCACGGTTATGCCAAGGGTCGGGCTATAGCAGGCGGAGGTCACATACCCGGCGGTGCTTCTTCCATCCCGGGTCAGCACATGGGCCCCACTGATGGTTCGGGCCCCCGGCTCAACGAGCTCCAAACCCGTGAACTGGAGCCGATCCGGGTCCCTCCCCACTTCCAGGGACAGGGACCGGCGCCCGATGAAGTCCCCGGGCTTCTTCTCGATTGCTCGCGCCCAACCGAGGTCCTGGGGCATGGTGTTTCCATCGGTGTCCACACCCACATGCAGATAGCCTTTCTCGGTGCGCATTACCGTGAGCGCCTCGATACCGAAGGGGGTTAGCGCGTAGGATTTGCCCACTGTCATGAGCGTTTGCCACAGGGCCCGCCCCCACCGCGCCGGGACGCTGATTTCATAGGAGAGCTCGCCGTTGAAACTGGCCCGGAGCACCCGAGCGGGAACCCCGCAGAGCGTGCCCTCACGCAGTTGCATGTGAGCAAAGGCCTCGCGCTGGAAATCGATATCTGACTCGAGCTGCTCCAGAACGTCCCGCGCCCGGGGCCCGCAGAGCATGAACGTCGCCCACTGGATGGTCTGATTGGTGAGCAGAACCTGCCAGTGGGGCCACTCACACTGCAGCCAGGCGTCCATCTCGTTGTACATGGCAGTCGCACCGCCGCTGGTCGTGTGTACGAGGAACCGGTCTTCCGCCAGACAGACCACCACGCCGTCGTCGACGACGATGCCCTGTTCGTTGAGCATCAGGCCATAGCGGACGCCGCCGACCTTCAGCGACGCGATGTTGTTCAGGTACACGCGATCGAGAAACGCCCGGGCGTCGGGGCCGGTGACCTCGATCTTGCCCAGGGGGGAATAGTCCAGCAATCCGGCGTTCTGACGTACCGCCAGCACCTCGCGGGCGATTGCCTGCTCTTCGGTCTCACCATCGCGGGGATAGTACTCGGGACGCTTCCAGGGACCGTAATCCGCGAAGTGTGCATTGAGCTGAACATGGGCGGCGTGAGCCGGCAGCAATTGATAGGGTGAGTACAACGCGCCCAGCTCGACGCCACCGAAGTTGCCCAGGCTGATCGGGTGATAGGGAGGCCGAAAGCGCGTTGTACCCACCTCGGGAATCTCCCGCTGCGTCTCCCGGGCCATGATTGCCAGGGCATTTACGTTACTCGTCTTTCCCTGATCAATGCTCATCCCCGCCGTGGTGTATCGTTTGAGGTGCTCCACGGACACAAAGTTCTCTCGCCGCGCCAGCTCGATATCCGATGCGGTGACGTCGTACTGAAAGTCGACCCACTGGTACTCCGATGACACATCAGGGGTGACCCAGAGATCTTCAATATGGAGGGGGCTGCGAAACTCACCGTTCGCCCGGCCCACCACTTCCACCGCCCGGGATGCCTCGGCGGGGACGAAGCAGCTCCGTTCGTGATCGAAGCTCAGCTTACCGCCCGCCTGGGAATAGAGGTGCACCGCTGGCGTCCAGCCACCGGACATGGCCAGCAGATCGCAGTTGATGCGCTGTTCGTCTCCCCGAAGCGAGTCGCGCTCAGCATCGAGATCCCGAATACGCAGCTGGCGAATCCAGCGCCGGCCCAGGGTGCGCGTCACCGCCTTGCCAAGGTAGAGGTCGATGCCGGTGGCAACCGCGCGCTGGCGCAGTGCATCCCCCACCTCTCTACGAACATCGATGATGGCCGCCACACCGACGCCCGCTTCCCAGAGCGCCAACGCGGTTTCCCAGGCGGAATCGTTGTTGCAGTAAAACGCGATGCGCTGTCCGAGGGTCAGGCCGTAGCGATGGGTGTATTCCGCCACCGCCGAGGCCAGCAGAATGCCGGGGCGGTCATTGTGGGGGAACACCAGGGGGCGTTCGTGAGCCCCCGTCGCGAGAATCACCCGCGCCGCATGAATTCGCCACAGCCGTTCCCTCGGGAGTTGCGTATCTGCCTGGGGGCCCAGGTGATTGCTGACGCGCTCCACGGCCGAGAGCACGTTGTGATCGTAGAACCCGCTCACCGTGGTTCGCTGCAGCACCGTCACCCGGGGCTCCTGAGCAAGCAACGCCATCATCTCTTCCACCCCGGCCCGATCCTCCCGTGCGGGACTGGCGAGGCGCGATCCACCGGCCTCCTCCTGTTCATCGACGAGAAGAATGCGCTGCACGCCCTCGTCCAGTGCCCGCTTCACTGCTTCGAGACCCGAGCGCCCCGCACCCACCACTAACAGGTCCGTATGCACGTTCTCACGCTGATAACGCTGGGGGTCCGGCTCCGTCGGTGCCCTGCCCAGCCCCGCCATGCGGCGCACGACGGGCTCCCAGAAATGCCAGCTCGGCCACATGAAGGTCTTGTAGTAGAAGGACGCGGGAAGGAGCTTCTTGAAGGGACCCAGCAGCGAAAGCAGATCAAAGCGTACACTTGGCCATGCGTTCT
>CAXBBA010000427.1:0-2814 GCA_963973805.1 uncultured Halieaceae bacterium
CCCCCGGCCGCGGGAGGCGCCTGAAGCGCCCGGATGGTGGCCTGGAGGTTGGTGATTGCGGAGTTGGTGCTCTGGCGGAAGGCATTGATGGATTTGATCCACTCTTCGTTCCCTGCCACCCGCTTGTTCAGGCGCGCCAGCTCCAGATTGATCGTATTGAGTGCATCCGCCACCCGCTCTACCTCCGCCTGGCTGCTGCGGGCGCTGCTCATGAGGCGCTCAAGGTCGCCGGAGACGGACTGGAGTTTCTCGAGGTCGGCGAGGGCCTTGCCCAGCTTCACCTGGGTCGCGTCGATGGTCTTGTCATTGGCGGCGATCGCCCCTTCGAAGCGTTTGGAACTCGCCTCGAGCACGCCCAGGCGCTCCTTGGACCGCTTCCAGACATTGTCCCAGAGCTTGCGCACTTCCGTGTCGAGTTCGCGGAGCTTGGCAGCCTGCACCGCCGCGTTCTGGCTCATGCCCTCGTCCGTGTCCGCCAGGCGGTCTTCGAGGCTGGCGATGCGCTTCTCGTAGCGGTCCATGGTGTGCCCGGCCTGCTCCAGGGTCTCCTGCAGCTGCCAGGCCCAGATACAGGCACTCACGGCGACGGCCAGGGCCAGTACCAGGGTTATGCTGGAGAGAACGCCAGACCGGCCACGGCCATCGCCGTTGCCGGATTTGCCGCCGCGGGACCCGCCCCGCGGACGGGGGACGCCGGCGCCGCTGCGGGCACCCTCGCGGTTGGCGCTGATGGAAGAGATGGGGGCGATATCGTCGTCTTTGGGCATGGAGCTGTATTCGTGTTCAGGTAGCCCCGCATTATATCGCGCCCGCGGTCACCGGGGGCGACCTTTCGGCGCGAATCCCCCGGCCTTGCGCAGGAAACCCGGGCGCTAGAGGAACGCCAGCAGCGCCCAGACGACACCCGCGAGCACGAGGCTGAGGTGCACCACACCCACGACGCTCGCCATGGGGCCCATGCGACCCACGATGGCATTGATCTCCAGCAGCACAATCAGCGCGCAGGCGGCGATGAGCCCCGTGTTGCTGATATCCGCGATATAGAGGTGCTTCGAACCGAGCATCCCCAGCAGCATGGGGCCCGAAAACAGCGTATTGGTGCGCGATGCAAGGCCCGCTTTCGCCGCCGCGGCAGGGCCATCACCGTCCTTCATGCCCAGCACAATCTTCTGCTTCGGCCAGATAATCAGCCAGACATTGAGGAACATGAAGGTGCCCGCCAGAGCCCCCATCAGGATCAGGGCACTGCTGGCCGGGTTGGCGAAGGGCGCCACGTAGTGGAGCATCCCTACCCCTGTGATAAATGTCACCAGAGCGCCGTAGCGGAACCACTTGAGGGCCCGGGGGGCGAGCTTCTTCATCGCGTCGGCCTTGGCCTCCGCCTCCGCCTCCTTGAAGTACTCCGTCTGCACGAAGTTGAAGTAATAGAGCATGCCGATCCACACTACGCCGGCGAGCACGTGAAAGTAGCGAAAGAGAAATTCAGTTATCATAGTTGTTCTTCCCTGATCTGGTGAGCCTCGTATAATACACTTAGATCTGGCCGGACACATCGCACCGGCAAGGGTGTAATTTTACCCCTGACACACATCACCCGCGTCCCGCTTCCGACGGCAGCAACATCGCCGACGCAGGGGACTGCGGACTACCGTTCACCCCCAAGCCATCAGGAGATCACCATGGCCTTTGAACTCCCCGCCCTGCCCTATGAACAGAACGCTCTGGAGCCTCACATCTCCGCCGAGACCCTCGAGTACCACTACGGCAAGCACCACAAGACCTATGTCGACAAGCTCAACGGTCTGGTGGCCGGTACGGACATCGAAAACGCCGACCTGGAGGACGTGATCAAGAGCTCCGAAGGCGGCGTATTCAACAACGCGGCACAGATCTGGAACCACACGTTCTACTGGAACTGCCTGTCCCCCAACGGCGGTGGCGAGCCCAACGGCGCGGTCGCTGACGCGATCAACGCGGCCTTCGGTTCCTTCGCCGAGTTCAAGGAGCAGTTCACGAACTCCGCCATCAACAACTTCGGCTCCAGCTGGACCTGGCTGGTGCAGAAGGCCGATGGCAGCATCGCGATCCAGAACACCAGCAACGCCGGCTGCCCCCTGACGGACGACGTGACGCCCCTGCTCACCGTCGATCTGTGGGAGCACGCCTACTACATCGACTACCGCAACGCCCGTCCGAAGTACATGGACGCGTTCTGGAGCCTGGTGAACTGGGACTTCGTTGCCAGCAACATGGCCTGAGTTTCCCGCTCACCAAAAGCCGCCGCAGCGTAAGCTCCGGCGGCTTTTTTGTGCCCCCGTCCCGGTCGGAACAGTCGCCATCCCTTTGTGCTGCTCGCGAGTCTGCGCCTGACCCTCCATCACGGTCGGAACAGACGCTATCCCTTTGTGCTGCTCGCGCATCTCCATCGGCGCCACAGCACTGATTGACCGCGCTCGACGGACGCACAAAGGGATAACGCCCGCTCCGCCCTCTGCCGTGCCAGAGTTTGGATAGCGTGCGTGATCCCACGGCCCTGCAGGCTGTACGTGGCGCGACGGCGCAGGGTTCCGGCGTCCGTCGAGCGCGGTATTAAGAACCGTAGCGCCGATGGAGATGCGCGAGCAGCCCGAGCCCTGCGGCGTCGTGCCACCCCCCGCCCGGACAAGCGCAGGACCAACGGCGTCGTGCCTGAGCTCCACGGCCCTGCCGGCTGTACGTGGCGCGACGGTACAGGGTTCGGGCGTCCGTCGAGCGCGGTGTTAAGAACCGTAGCGCCGATGGAGATGCGCGAGCAGCCCGAGCCCTGTGGCGTCG
>CAXBBA010000428.1:0-2804 GCA_963973805.1 uncultured Halieaceae bacterium
ATGCCGGTCGTTTTTCCCCAATGTTAGATCATGACGCCCTCGACCAGCTCCGTGGGCTTAAGAGCAAGATGGACTCCGAAAAGGAGCGCGTAGAGGGTACATTGCGCAGCACCTCCGGACGTTTCGGGTTCGCCCGCCTTGATGATGGCCGCGAGGTCTTCGTGCCACCGGACGAAATGCTCAAGGGCTTCGCCGGCGACCGGGTTCGCCTGTGCGTACGCCCGGGCAAGGACAAGCGCCCCGTCGCCGAGATCGAAGGCCTGGTAGAGAGCCCCATCAAGGAATTCACCGGCCAGTGCGTTGCCAAGGGCAAGGCCCTGTTCGTGCAGCCGGATCTGCCCGATGTGCAGCGCTGGCTGTTTTTGCCGCCAAAGTCCCGCGAGGGCGCGAAGCCCGGGGACTACCTGCGCTGCGCACTCCTGCGTCACCCGATTCGCGACGGCAAGCCCTCCGCCAAGGTGCTGGAGCGCATTGGCGCCGCCGATGATCCGGGCATAGAGAACCGTTACACCATCGCGCGCCACGGCCTGCAGCCCGAGTGGCCCGCCGAGGCCCTGGCGACGCTCGAGGAGACCCTCGCCTCCGTGGACCCGCTGGCCGACGAGCGCCGCGAAGACTTCACGGACCTGGCCTTCGTGACCATCGACGCGGCGCGCACCCAGGACATCGATGACGCCCTGTACGCCGAAGTGACCAACGAGGGCTGGACACTCTACGTCGCCATCGCTGATCCCACGGCCTATATCGGCGCGGACTCGCCCCTGCGCGAGGTGGTGCGGGAGCGCGCCAGCAGCGCCTACTTCCACGGTGCCGTCGTGCCGATGCTGCCCGAGATCATCTCCCAGCAGCGCTGCGCCCTGAGCGAAGACGAAGAGCGTCCCGCCCTGGTGTGCCGCATCACCATTGCGGAAGACGGCAGCGTCGGTGACTTCTGCTTCTGCGAAGGCAAGGTGCGCTCGCGGGCGAAGCTGTCCTACTACGCCGTGGACCGCTACCTCGCGGGCCAGGACGAAAGCCTGATCTGCCACGCCACTCCCCTCGAAGCCCTGTACCAGGCCGCCAAGGCCCTGCGCGGGCACCGTGAGGCCCAGGAACTGGTGATGGAGGATCGCACCGAGTTCCGCTGGCAGCTGAACGACCAGGGCCACATCGAGAACGTCGAGCCCTGCGAGAAATTGCTGTCCCAGCGCCTGGTGGAGGAATGCATGGTCGCCGCCAACCGCTGCGCCGCGCGCTTCCTGGCAGAAAAGAAAACCACTGGTCCCTTCGTGGTCCACGACGGCTTCCGCCGCGATCGCCTGAAGGACCGGACACGCTTTCTGGAACTGTATGCCGCCGAGGCAAAGGACGTGGACCCGGACAAGCTGGAAGGCTACCGCGATCTGCTGCGCCACCTGGCCGCGAGCGATCACGAACTACCCGTGCGCACGATGCTCAACCGGTTGCTGACGCGGGCTCGCCTGTCCAAGCGCCCGGGACCGCACATGGGCATGTCCCTGCCCGCGTACACGAACTGCACCTCGCCCCTGCGCAAGTACCTGGATTTTCTCGTGCACCTGCAGATCAAGTCCGTTCTGCGGGGCGACGAAAGCTTCGCCTGCGAACAGCCGGAACTCGATGCCCTGAGCCAGCGTCTCATGCGCCTGCGCGCCGCAAGCCAGGAAGCCGAACGCTGGCTGGCGCTGGAGTATCTGCAGCGCCTGGCGAAGCAGGACGAAGGCTACTGGAACGGACACATCTGCCACATGGGCAGCCACGGTTTCACCGTGCGCCTGGATGACAACGGCCTTGAGGGCTACGTGGACCTGCGCGCCGAAAAGGGCAAGTTCCAGTTCGACAAATGGACTGCCACGTTCTCAAGCAAGGAGCGCTCGTTCCGCGTAGAGACTCCCGTGCAGGTGCGCCTGAAGGGTGAAGATGAAGAAACGCCCCGCCTCGCGCTGTTCAGCCTGCACCCCGATTCGGGACTGAAGGCCGCGAAAAAAGCCAAGGCTGAAAACAAGGCAGAAACCCGGGCGGCAGCGGCGGAGGAAACACCGGCGCCGACAGCGCCCGAGACCGCAGACGCCGAGCCCGCTGACACCCAACCAGAGAGCACCGGTACAAGCAGCACGGAGCCACCGGCTTCGACGGCAACGCCAACTCCGGAGTCCTAGGGCAATGGCGATGGCGCCGGGATAGCTGCGCCATCGCCAATCCTTTCCCAACCCTCTCCCAACCCCTGGGCGCTCAGCTCAGAAGTGCGCGCTGCCCGGCGTGCGCGGGAAGGGGATCGCGTCACGCACGTTCTCCATCCCGGTCACGTAGTTGATCAGGCGCTCGAAGCCGAGACCAAAACCGGAATGGGGCACGGTGCCGTAGCGCCGCAGATCGCGGTACCACCACAGCTCCTCCTTCACCGCCGGGTCCATGCGCGCATCGAGCACATCCAGGCGCTCTTCGCGCTGGCTGCCACCGATGATCTCGCCGATGCCCGGGGCCAGCACGTCCATGGCCGCCACGGTCTTCTCGTCATCGTTCAGGCGCATGTAGAACGCCTTGATATCCCGGGGGTAGTTCATGAGCACCACGGGGCGACCCACGTGCTTCTCGCACAGGTAGCGCTCGTGCTCGCTGGCAAGGTCTGTGCCCCAGCTCACGGGGAACTCGAACTTCTCACCGCAGTTCTCCAGGATGCGCACCGCCTCGCTGTACTCCATGCGCTCGAAGTTGCTGTCCACCATCGCCTGCAGGCGCTCCAGCACCGTGTTGTCGATGCGCTGGTTGAAGAACGCCAGGTCATCTTCGCACTCGTTCAGCACGCG
>CAXBBA010000429.1:0-2781 GCA_963973805.1 uncultured Halieaceae bacterium
CGGGCTCGTGGTGGACGACGCCATCGTCGTCGTCGAAAACGTGCACCGCCACATCGAAGAGGGCGCCAGCCCCATGACTGCAGCCCTCGAAGGCGCCCGGGAGGTGGCTCTGCCGGTGATCGCCATGACCCTGACGCTGGCGGCGGTGTATGCCCCCATCGCGTTCATCGGTGGGCTCACCGGCGCCCTGTTCAGCGAATTCGCCCTCACCCTGGCCGGCGCCGTGCTCGTGTCCGGCGTGGTGGCGCTGACCCTCAGCCCCATGATGGCTTCACGCTTCCTCCAGTCCCACGGCGAACAGGGGCGTTTTGCAAACTGGCTCGATGCGCGCTTCTCGGCACTGAACCGGGTCTATGGCGGCCTGCTCAGCCACAGCCTGAACCATCGGGGCGCAGTGTTCCTGTTCGGCGCCGGGATATTGCTGAGCCTGCCCGCTCTGTTCCTGGTGAGCCAGAAAGAACTTGCGCCGGAGGAAGACACGGGTGCCATCTATATCGTCGGCGCCGCGCCGAGCTACGCGAACCTCGACTACATCAACGAATTCCTGGGTCAGGTGGTGGACATCTGGCGGGACATACCAGAGATCTACTCCTCCTGGCAGGTGGCGCAACCGGACAACAACTTCGGCGCGGTGACCCTGGTCCCCTGGGAACAGCGCTCCCGCACGCAGCAGGAGATACAGCAGGAGCTCCAGGGCAAACTGAGGGGCATCGCTGGCATGGATATGTTCAGCTTCGGCACACCTCCACTGCCGGGTTCCGACGCAGGTCTGCCCGTGAGCTTTGTGGTCGCGTCCACTGCGGATTACGACCGCGTGGAGCAGGTCGGCGAGGCCCTCGTGCAGGCGGCACGGGAATCGGGCCTGTTCATCTTCATCAATCAGACCCTCGACTTCAACCGGCCGGAGATTTCCGTGGACATCGACCGGGAGCTCGCAGCACGCCTGGGCATCTCCATGCAGGACATAGCCAATACCCTGGCCATGATGCTGGGGGAATCCGAGATCAACCGCTTCACGCGAGATGGGCGCAGCTACAAGGTGATCCCCCAGGCGGGACGCGATTTCCGCCTCACCCAGGGGGAGCTTGAAAAGTACTATCTGCGCACAGCAAACGGAGGCCTCGTCCCCCTCTCCAGCGTGATCAGCCTGGACGTTCGCGTCGAACCCAATGTGCTCAGCCAGTATCAGCAGCTGAATTCCACGACGCTCCAGGGCATGGTGATGCCCCCGAACACGCTGAGTGATGGACTGACTTTTCTCGAGGGCAAACTCCAGGAGCTCGCTCCCCGGGGATTCCGCGCCGGCTATACGGGCACCTCGCGCCGCTACCGCCAGGAGAGCGCCGCCTTCCCGGTGTTGTTCGGACTATCCCTGACACTGATCTTCCTGGTGCTCGCCGCGCAGTTCAACAGCTTCCGGGACCCCCTGGTGGTTCTGGTTGCGGTGCCCCTGTCGGTCTTCGGCGCCCTGCTGCCCATCGCCATGGGCGCGATGACCCTCAATATCTATACGCAGATAGGGCTGTTGACCCTCATCGGCCTCATCGCCAAGCACGGCATCCTCATTGTGGAGTTCGCGAATCAGCTCGTGCTCCAGGGACGGGACCGTCGGGAAGCGGTACTGCAGGCAGCGACGCTGCGCCTGCGCCCCATCCTGATGACCACCTTTGCGACGGTGCTGGGGGTGTTCCCCCTGCTCATCGCTTCGGGGCCGGGAGCCAACGCCCGCTTCAGCATCGGGCTGACGATCACCGCCGGCATGCTGATCGGCACGCTGTTTACGCTCTTTGTTCTGCCCACTTTTTACCTGCCAATGAGGCGAAGCGCGGTCCCGGGCCCGACTCCCGGGAACAGGCTTCCACCATCACCCGATACGGTTCATCAGACCGGTAGATAGTGCTCCAGCAATGCCTCATTCCGTCTCTGCAGCTCGACCTCGACTCGACCGACCAGATCACGAAATGCGGAGGCAGCGGTGGAAGTACGCACACCCCGTCGCTGGATGAACCCATAGGTCGGAGCGATCCAGGGCCGGACGTGACGTAGCAACACGAATTCGCCACGGGCAAGCTCCTGCTCGATCTGCAGCGGTACGACAACCCCGATGGCATCACTGGAGCGCACGATGCCCCGAGCCACGGTAAAGTCGTCGATCTCAACGGCAGGTATGAGAAAACCCGAGGCAGAATCGATGGTCGAGCGCCCGCGTACATGGGGGGCCAGCGCCGCGGGCACACGAATGGAAACCAACGGGAAGGAGTCGATATCCGGTGCCCGGACATTTTCTTCCGTCGCAAGGGGGTGCGTCGGGCGTGTGTAGTAGGCCATTTCATAACCTGCTACCGGTTCTACGGTCAGGCGTTCATCGGTGGCCGCCTGATCCACCACGGCATAGGCAAGTTCTGCCTCCCCAGCCAGTACACGCTGGTTAACCTCTTCCCAGTTGCACACCCTGGCTCGCAGCGTCAGCCCGGGATGCTGCTGAATCAATTCGCCCAACACCTGCTGCATGCTGATCTCGGCAGGATACACACCCAGAGCCACATTCAGATACCCAGACACAAGGCCCTGTATTTCATCAATGGCCTGACCAATATCCCCGACCCGCTGATCTATGTCATGGGCGGCCCTTACCAGCGCCTCGCCAAACACCGTAGGGGACACACCCTCGGAACGACGGTCGAACAGGGCGACCCCCAGCTGGCTTTCGAGCTTGTCGATGCTGCGTGAAAACGCGGACTGGGAGAGGCTCGCCTTTTTTGCTGCGACGGTAAAACTACC
>CAXBBA010000430.1:0-2771 GCA_963973805.1 uncultured Halieaceae bacterium
TGGTGACAAGCTCGGGGACGTTCTCTCCGTGGGTCTCGATCCCCAGAATATGACGCAGTTGGGACAGGGCGATGATGATTCCCGATGCGGTGATAAAACCCGACACCACCGGATGGGAGAGCAGATTCGCGAGGTGACCAAAACGCAACAGTCCCATGGCGATGAGCATGAGTCCCGACAGCCCCGCCATCGCGATCGCCGCGCTGGCATAGCCCAGACTCCCGGTCTCGGCGATACGCCCCACCGCGGTGGCGGTCATCAGGGAGACCACCGCCACCGGTCCGACGGACAGGGTGCGGCTGCTGCCGAAAAGGGCATAGGCAGCCAGGGGCAGAATGCTGGCGTAGAGTCCCATCTCGGCGGGTAGTCCCGCCAGCAGCGCGTAGGCCAGGGACTGGGGAATGAGCATGATCGTGACGATGACCGCCGCGAGCACATCGCTGGCCAACACCTTGTTGTCGTACCCGCGCAACCATTCCAGGGGCGGCAGAAAGCGACGCATCGTCACCCGTCCTTACTCCTTTGCAGCGAGTTCGCTGATATCCGGCCCGCCGAAGGCGTTCAGGGGGAGCTTGAGAAACAGCCGATCGCCGCTCTCGGGCGGCGGCACATGCCCCGCGCGCATGTTCACCTGCAACGAGGGCAATATGAGGTTCGGCATGCCAAGGGTCTTGTCCCGGGCCTCCCGCATCGCGATGAACGACGCCTCGTCGGTGCCATGGCCCACATGAACATTCTCCGCACGCTCGGCGCCCACGCTGGTTTCAAAGGCCAGCTCGCGATCGTTGGGCATGTAATCGTGGCAAACGAAGATCCGTGTGTCGTCAGGCAACTCGAGGATGCGCTGGATGGACCGGTACAAGGTCGCTGCGTCGCCACCGGGAAAATCACAGCGGGCAGTGCCGTAATCCGGCATAAAGAGCGTATCTCCCACAAAAGCGGCATCCCCCAGCACATAGGTCATGCAGGCCGGTGTATGCCCCGGGGTGTGCATTGCGAAACCCTCGAGGGAGCCAATGGAGAACCTGCTGCCTTCTTCGAGGAGCACGTCGAACTGGCTGCCGTCACGCAGAAAGCCCTCTTCGGCATTGAAGATTTCACCAAACACCGACTGCACCGTCTTGATGTGGGAGCCGATGGCAATCTGACCGCCGACCCGTGCCTTGAGGTAGGGCGCCGCCGACAGGTGATCCGCGTGCACATGGGTTTCCAGGAGCCATTCCACGGTGAGAGCATGCTCTCGCACGTAGGCGATAATGGCGTCCGCGCCCTCATAGGAGATGGTTCCCGAGGGGTAGTCGAGGTTCAGAACGGAGTCGACGATCGCACAGGCGTTGCTTTCAGGATCCTGCACAACATAACTCAGAGTGTTCGTGGATTCGTCAAAAAAATGGGTGACCAGGGCTTGCTTGCTCACGGAGGTACCTCCCTGCGGCTTAGTCATATTACAAAATAGAATAAGGTTATAACCAATTGTAGCAGTATCGATGAAGAATAAACATTGATATTGATCAGCCGGATCCGCATGGATACGCGCTGAAACTCCTTCGATAGACGATGAAATAGCCATGCACACATCCAGGCCATGCTGACGGGCACGGAACTCACGATCCCGGTAACGGCAGGGCAGTTGGGACTGGGAACCTGGCAGGGGATTTATCTGTGTGAGCACCGGGACCACGGAGGCTCCCGCTCCCTCGTTGCGACGCTGCAGGGGCGACGGAGAAGTCAGCCAGGGTAGGGCAACGAGGGGATTAAGCCTGGGTTTTGCTCTGGTGGAGGCGGCGCAGTACGCGTTCGAAGGTATCCGGATCCTGGGCGCCGGGTATGGGGTAGCTGTTTTCGAAGAAGAATGCCGGCACCGCCATCACCTCCCGATCAATCCACTGCGCCTCTTCGTTTCGTACCGCCTCTGCGAAGCGCTGATCCACGAGCACCGCCGCCGCTTGTGCGCCGTCAAGGCCGACGGATGCCGCGATGCTCCGGAGCGTTGCGGCGTCACCCACGTCCTGGCGCTCGCTGAAGTAGGCGCGGAAGAGGGCGAGCTTCAGCTCGGTTTCCAGGTCGAACTGACGGGCCCAGTGCAGAAGCTGATGGGCAGCGAAGGTATTGACCACCCGCATGCCGTCGAAATAGTCGAAGTCAAAGCCCACGGCCTTGCCCAGGGTGACCAGGCGCTCCCGAGTTCCCGTACCCCGCGAGCTGCCGTACTTCCGCGCCAGATGGGCGCGCACTTCCTCGCCCTCAGCGGGCATGGCGGGGTTCAGCTCAAAGGGGTGCCACTGGAGGGTTACATCGAACAGGCCATCGACGCGGTCCAGGGCGACCTGGAGTTGCTTGTACCCGAGGATGCACCAGGGACAGACCACATCCGAGACGATGTCGATTTGCAGGGGGAGGGGAGCGTCATTCATCGAAGGAAAGGCGTCGCGGCGACCGGAGCCGCCGCGACGATCCGTCTTAACGGAAGTTGTAGGTGACTTCGACACCGTAGGTGCGCGGATCACCGGGGTAGCTGGCGAGGGTGCCCAGGAAATCACTGGGCCAACCGTAGCTGTAATCCTCATCGAGGATATTCCGGCCCCAGAGATAGATGGTCCAGTCATCGCCGGATTCGAAGCCAATGCGGCCATTCAGCAGCGAGTAGCTATCGACCTGCCCCCATTCCACCGAATTGCCAATGCCCGCTGACGAGATGTTGTCTTCGGTCTCGAAGTAGTCATCGGAGTAGGTCCAGTCGACCCGCGCAACAAACTCGCCGTTGAACTTGT
>CAXBBA010000431.1:0-2756 GCA_963973805.1 uncultured Halieaceae bacterium
TGCACACTCAATGACCCGCATTGGTCACGGCCGGGGGTGGTTGATGCAAGGGGGATCAGGACGAGCCCATGTAGACGGTGAGGGGGTCCCGTCCGGCGGCCTCTCCCAGGCAGCTCATGGCGTTGAGAAACAGGGAAAACAGGTCTGTCTGGGAGCTGACATCGAGCTTGCGATAGATCGCCTTGCGGTGGCGCCGGATCGTCTCGCGCGCGATGGACAGGCGCTCCGCCGACGTGTCGGTGCCGTAGCCCCGGAGCATGAGCTCGAGCACGTCCTTCTCCCGCGGTGAGAGCAGCGAGGCACCGAAGGTGCGGAACGCCTGGTCGATCTGGTGATCGATGCCCGGCTGGCTCATATGCTGCACCGCCACGCTGTCGAACTGGCTGTGGGCGGCCATGAGGGATGACACCGTGTCCGCCAGGGAGTACAGCAGCTGATACTCGTCCTCGCCGAACTGTCCCTGGCGCGGCAGGCGCATCATCGACAAATTCAGCACGTACCCGTCCTTCAGCTGTGCCAGATAGATAGCCTCGTCGACGGTGCCCGTGTGGGCGTAATAGTCCTGATAGTAGGACGACTCTGCCATGCGCCCCGCTGTGACCCGCGAGAGCAGATAAACGCGGTTCTTGGGCCGGTTCATCGAGGTTTGATAGAACGGATCTTCGGCGTAGGGGCCTTCGAGGTAGTCGTGAATCTGCGAGGCCACCGCATCTTCGGGAATTTCGTAGTACAGCGCCCTGGGAGGCAGGTCACTGTGGTACAGCCAGATTTGCGGGTAGGCGATGGGCACGCGCTGGCGCACCGCATCGATGAGCGTGGGGAAGAATTCGTCGGTGCCCAGGGCGTCGACCGCGCGGGCCACGGCCCGGCTCCATTCACTGAGTTCCCGCAAGGCGTCCATAGCTGTTTCCATGCTCCTTTGCGTTAGCGTAAGCGTGTCGGGGCGCCGATGCAGTGTTCAATGATCACGGCCGCCAGTCGAGGGGTTCACCGCGCCAGCGAGCGCGGTAGGCCGACTTTACCCGATCGCTGTAGACCTGGGAGCCACTGCTGCCGTTGTAGGCGGCGAGGGCGCGTACCAGATGTCCCTGTTCCCGTTCCAGGTAGAACTGCAGGATACGGCAGCCATAGGCCAGATTCGTGGCATTGTCCGTGAGATTGTCGCCGGGGCGGCCGATTTCGTTGCGCCAGAAGGGCATCACCTGCATGAGGCCCTGGGCGCCGGCGCGGGATACGGCAAAGCGGTCGAAGTGGCTCTCGACCTCGATGACCGCAAGGACCAGTTCGGGCGAAAGATTGCTACGGGTGGCGGCCGCGTGAACCTGGCGCAGGAGCTTCAGGCGGGCTTCGGGGTCCGGGACGAGGGGGCTCAGGCGGGTGTCCATGTCCACGAGCCAGACCTCCGCCGCGTAGCGGTCCTCGAAGCTGTCGCTGGCGCTGATGGTGTTTTCGAGGAAGCTGCGCAACGCGGCGCGCTCGTCGTCATCGACGGCAAAGGCCGGGACGATCAGAAGCACCAGGGCGGCGGCGAGCGCCGCCCGGCACAGGGTGCGGCGATCAGGCGTGGCCATCCAGGCGCCGCTGTAGTTCCTGCATTGCGTCCGCCAGGGGCAGGCGCGTCGCCTCTTCATCCCGGCGGCCCTGGTATTCGATTTCGCCGTCGCCGAGGGCGCGGTCACCGATGACAACGCGGTGGGGGATGCCCAGGAGCTCCATGTCGGCGAACTTCACGCCGGGGCGCTCGTTGCGATCGTCCAGCAGCACCTCGATGCCCGCAGCCAGACACTGCTCGTGGAGCTTCTCTGCCGCTTCGGCCACCGCGGGAGACTTGTGCATGTTCAGGGGGACGATGGCGAGCTGGAAGGGCGCCATCGCGGTGGGCCAGATGATGCCCCGGTCGTCGTGGTTCTGCTCGATCGCGGCGGCGACGATGCGGCTCACGCCAATGCCGTAGCAACCCATGGCCATGGTCACGTTCTTGCCATTCTCGTCCAGGACCTTGGCGTCCATGGCCTCGCTGTACTGCGTGCCCAGCTGGAAAATATGCCCCACCTCAATGCCGCGACGAATCTGCAGCGTACCCTGGCCATCGGGGCTCGGGTCGCCGGCGATCACGCTGCGCAGATCTGCCGTTTCGTAGTCCTGGGCGTCGCGATCCCAGTTCACGTTGATCAGGTGTTCGTCCGCGCGGTTGGCACCGCAGCAGAAGTCCGCGATGGCGGCGGCGGCGTAGTCGGCGATCACGGGAATCGTCAGGCCCACGGGTCCGATGGAGCCGAAGGGCGCGCCCGTGGCCTTCTCGGCCTCTTCGGCCTCGGCCATGCGCAGGGGGCTCGCGACCAGGGGGTGTTTCTCGGCCTTGATGGTGTTCAGTTCGTGGTCCCCGCGCAGCACCAGGGCGACCAGTCCCCCCTCGGCGGCCTCCACGAGGAGGGTTTTCACCGTGGTTTCGGCCCCGCAATCCAGCTGCGCGCAGACATCGGCAATGGTGCGGGCGCCAGGGGTGGTGATGGTGCTCATGGCGGCGCCGGGCTCGGGCCGCTGGTCGCTGAAGTCCAGAGTCTCGGCCAGCTCGACGTTCGCCGCGTAGTCGCTGCCGTCGCTGAAGGCGATGGCGTCCTCACCGGAGTCCGCCAGCACGTGGAATTCATGGGAGGTGCTGCCGCCGATGCTGCCGGTGTCCGCGCGGGAGTTCGAGGTGGGCTTTGCCATGCTCGGCGGCGCCATCGCCGGCTATGCCTGGATCGGCGGCGTGA
>CAXBBA010000432.1:0-2750 GCA_963973805.1 uncultured Halieaceae bacterium
CTGGGGATTGTTGATATAGCGGCGATAGCGATAGCCAATGCGCTTGCGCTCAAAGTGCTCCGCCTGGCGCCGTGCAGGCGGAATGTCGAGACTGTCCATGCGCACCCACCAGACTTCCTGGGAACTCGAGGTCTTCAACACCTCGGGATCATACTGGCCATTGAGTTCGTAGCTCCAGCAGGCCTTGATCAGGTCCGGGGCTTTCACCGCAATAGAGCGGCACTTGTCACAGGACGCGGGATAGCTACTGCGCAGGCGAGCGGCGACGGAGGCGGAGAAAACGTGTCCGCGCTCACACTGCCAGTAGAGCACCTCGCTCGAACCCTTGCGCACGCGGTATGCCGTGCCTTCAGGGTTCAGGGTGGGGTGCAGTTCCGCCGCGAGCTCCGGTGCACTGTAGGCTATCGCTTTACACTGCTGGCAGGTCGCCGGATGGCGCGCTTTGCTGGTGCGATGGCAGATAGGAGAGGACCAGGAATGGCCGTTGGGGCATACCCAGTAGGCAACGCGCTGGCTACCCGGTGCGTACTCTTCGGGTCCCCGGGGGTTCTTTTCGCTATCCCACTCTGCGGCAATTTCGGGGTTCGCCTGGGCCAGGGTGACCCCCAGATCACGCTTGCCACCGATCAGCCAGGCGGTTTTCCCTTCCCGGCGACACTCCTTACACTGATGTCCCGTCGCAAGAACCCGGTACGGTGGGCGATCGAAGGAGTGCCCGTGTTCACAAACCCAGGCGACCGGCTCGCGGCTGTAGGCCGAGACGTCCGTAGGGGGCAACGAGTTCTCCCCGGTGTCCCAGAAGCGGACCAGCCCCGGCATGCGGGTGGCCACGGACGTGGCACACACGGGGCAGCCACGGCTGTGTTGATGGGAGGCCCGGGATTCTTCGTACTCATGCCCCGCTGGACAACGCCACCGGCACATCGCAGCGGAGTCTTCGGGAATCTCGGCAAAGACCGCGCCACTGTCGCTGCTTACAAAGCGGCTCATAAGCTCCGCGCCGCTGAAGGCCTGATGGCGCGGCGGCAGCGCCACTCCCTCGGGCAGCGGGTGTTTTCGCCGACCTCGGGACGTTGCTTTCACACCATTCTTGCGGGTCCGGCTCTGGGCGCCGCTCTGGGCCTTCTCGTGTTTGGAACTCATTCGCTAATTACTCTCAACAAAACCACTGCGCGTCAGTTATCGTTAGCCGGCGGCGACCTGCCCCGAACGCCCTCAGCACTGGCGATAGCGCTAAAGATCGCGCCCAACAGTCGATACTGTGTAAGCTTCGGACATAATTCAACCGTTACGGTTCAATTCTTACATAAAATTTAGGTCTTTTTCAGGGTACAGTTCACAGATGGGAATGTATCGACAAAGCACCCCCGAATACCGCGCTCTGGTGGTCGAGAATGAACGGGATTTTCGCAACGAGCTGATCTATAGCGTCGAAGCTCTCGACGCCGGCATCAGCGTGACGGCGGAGGCAGCGGATTTCGACGACGCAATGGACTTGCTTGACAGCGAGGACTTCGACCTGCTCATCACCGATATAAACCTGACGGATGCGCCGCGCTTCGAGGTCGGGCACCGGGACGGCACCGTTCTGGCGCGCCATGCGCGGGAAGTCAGCGACATACCTACGATCTTCCTCACGGCATTTGCCGACTACGATCCCGCTGTCGTCCAGGAGGCCGCAACGAGCGATCCCATCGGTTTCCTGCAGAAGCGCGGCACGGAGATCGGCGCCCAGACCCGGGCTCTCATCCGCCTGGCTATTCGTCGCCTGGAGACCAGCCGGCGCGAGCGCGAACTCACGCGGCAGATGGAGTCCGTGGTTCAGCACCTCGGCGAAGGGCTGCTGTTCATCAACGAAGACGGCTACATACTGGACTTCAACGACGAGGCCCCCGCCCTCCTCCAACAGACGCCGGACGCCCTCGCCGACCAGTACTGGGAGGACGTAATACGAGTGGAGACCCTGGTGGGCACGGACCCCGAGAGCCTCCGCAACCTCATGCAGGGCAATGTCAGTGCCCGCCTGCCCGCCGTCGCCCTGCAGCGCCCATCGGGCACTGCCCTGCTCGCCAGTCTGTACATCGCGCCGTCGGAACACCTCCGCGAGCAATGCACCATGGTACTGATCCGGGATCTGCACCAGGACGCCGACGAGTCTCTGCAGCTCATCGTGGAGCCCGGCGCCTGTCTGGCGATGATCGGCATCAATACCAGCGCCGCGGGCGAACAGTTCGACCCGGTTCGCCTGCGTATTCTCATGCGGGAACTGCAGTCAGCCCTGTTGCGCCGTGTGCGCCCGGGAGACCGCGTGCTGCGCCCCAATGCAACGACGATTGCTGTGGTGCTGCCTGACACGGACGAAAACCTCGGTCACGGCGTGGTGAACACGCTCCTTGCGGGACTAACCGACGACTTCGCCGAGCGACGGCCGGACCTCAAGCTACAGGCGGGTACGGCCTTCCGCTCTCCGGAGCGCTCGAGCATCGCGGTTATCGCGGCCTCAGCGAATGCCCTTGATCGCGCCCAGAGCAGCGGACAGGAACAGGTACTCGCGGGTCACCAGGGACCGGAGGTTCGCGATATTGAAGGCGGCGACAACACCCCCCGCACCTCCCTGAACATGGCCTTCCGCATTCTCGATCGCCTCTTCGCCATTCCCATGGAAAAGACCCGCCACCTCAGCCAGTTGGTGGAACTGCTGGACCATGCGCTGGGCGGTATCGATCGGCTGCGCTTCTACGGCCTGGCGG
>CAXBBA010000433.1:0-2747 GCA_963973805.1 uncultured Halieaceae bacterium
GGCGCCGTACCTCTCTGCCTGGCAGAACGCCCACAAAGGCCTGCAGATCATTGCTGGATCCCTGCAACCGGGCATGACCGAGCAGGATTGCGAACTGCTGATTCGCGACTGGCTGCGTGCGCACCAACTGTTCGATCCCGCCCGGCCGCCGAAGGTGCGCTTTACCACCCAACCCAGCCGCCGTCGCTTTGGCCTGAACAGACCGGGAAAGCGCCGTTACCGGATCGGCATGGGCTATATACTGCGTTGCGATGCGGTGCAAAACGGCTACGCCGCCAAGGCCTGCCTCAGCGGCCCCGACGTGCCTCCGCTGGCCGCATTACACCGCCGCCTGCGTGACTATCGCGACCAGCTACCGCTGGCCCTGGCCCGGGGAGAAACACCCCAGCAGCTTGCTGGCCGTTTCTCCGGCCTGCGCCAGCACTACCGGTTGGCGCCGCTCACCGGCACCCTGCCGGAAGGTAATCGTATCGGCGAAGGACCACTGATACCCGGGCTGTGGCAATGGCAACTGACGTTGAGCGACGGTACGCACAGCGTCGGCAGCAGTGAATTCCTGCTGATGGACGATCAGGGACCGCGCTGGCTGACCCCCGCTCCGGCCCACCTGCTCGACAACAACACTGGCGACAAGCAAGAGGAAGCAGCCTGATGGTGCAGTGGCGCGACAGCAAAGTAAGCCGTAATGACGTGGACCTGGCGGTGCGTACCTGGAGTGCGGACAAAAGCCCCACGGTGATACTGGTACACGGCTACCCGGACGCCAATCATGTCTGGGAAAAAGTGGCGGAACGCCTTAGCCGGCATTTCAAAGTCGTCGCCTATGACGTACGCGGCGCCGGCAATTCTTCCGTGCCGCAAGGCCGCGCCGCTTACAAGTTGCGGGAACTGCGCAACGACCTGCATGCGGTCATGGACGCCGTCAGCCCGGATGAAAAGGTGCATCTGGTGGGACACGACTGGGGCTCCATCCAGACCTGGGAATCAGTCACCGATCCCGGCGCCGAGCAACGCATCGCCTCCTACACCACCCTGTCCGGCCCGTGCCTGGATCATGTGGGGCAGTGGATGAAGGCGCGACTGCGCGAACAGGAAATCGGCACCGTGCTCAATCAGCTCGCCCACTCCTGGTACATCGGCCTCTTCCAGTTGCCGGTGCTGGCCCCGACCCTGTGGAAAGCCGGCCTGGCCAAGGTCTGGCCGCAGGTACTGCGCCGCACCGAAAACCTGCACAGCGAAGTCAGCGCCACTCAACAGCAGGACGGCGTGCACGGTATCGAACTGTACCGCGCCAACATGCTGCCTTGCCTGCTCAAACCCCGGGAGCGGCATACCAAAGTCCCGGTGCAGCTGATCGTTGCCCGCGAAGACAACTATGTGCGCCCGGCCATGCTCGAAGACCTGCCCCAGTGGACAGATCGCCTGTGGCGCCGGGAAATAGACTGCGGACACTGGAGCCCCCTTCTCCAGTATCCGGACGTGACCGCCGGCTGGATCAGTGAGTTCATCCAGCATGTTGAAGGCGCCCCCGCCAGCGAGGCGCTCAAGCGCGCCCAGGTCAATGCCGACCCGCAGCCCGCGGCAGATAGCAGCCATCCGGGAACCGGCAACCACGCCTCTACGAAGCACCCGCAGGAACGTAGCGTAGCGGAGTAACGCACGCAGTGCGGCCCGAAGGGTGAGCGAAGCGAATAACCTGCCTGCGGGTGATCCGAGCCTGGGCGAGGCAAGGATTCCAGAAGCGGGTTACGAGTCACGAGTTTCGAAAATCAAAAAAACCAGCCAAGTACGGGGTTTGGGGTTTTGCCTTTCGAAACTCGCTTCTCGCAACTCGAAACTCTCACCTCGCCCAGGCTCGCCCGCGTTGTTGCGTGATGCATGTAGCGTGCTGCGTCTCCCCTTCTAGCCCCAGTGCAAAAAGGGGGCTATCATCGCCACATGAAAACCAGTGACCGTAATCCCGCAGCTATTTTGCGCAGCCTGAAGAAATACACCCAACCGGCTGAGCAACAGGCCCCGGCAGACGCCGGCGACCACAAGGAATTTACCATCGACGAACTGGCCCGCGAAGCCAGCTCGACGGTGCGTAACGTGCGGGCCTACCAGGATCGCGGCATTCTTCCGCCCCCGGAAAAGCGCGGCCGCACCGGTATTTATACCGACGTGCACCTGGCCCGGTTGAAAATTATCGGCGCCCTGCTGGAGCGCGGTTACACGCTCAACAATATCCGCGACCTGCTCAGCGCCTGGGAACAGGGCCGCGAACTCAACGATATTCTCGGCCTGGAAGTGGCCGTTACTTCCTGGCAGAACCCCAGCGTCCCCTCCTACGTGGACTACCAGGACCTGCTCGATGACTTCGGTGAAGACATCACCCCGGAAGTGATGACCAAGGCGGTCAAGCTCGGCTACATCATCCCGGAAGGTATGCGCCTGCGCCTGCCCTACCCGCGCGTTTACAACGCCGGCAAGGAACTGAGCGAAGCCGGCGTGCCGCTGGACGCGGTACTCACCCATGTGAGCCTGGTCCGCGAAGAAGTGGACAAGCTGGCCGAGCGTTTTATCGGCATGATCATCCACCACCTGGTGGACGAGAAGTACGGCGACGAAGCCCTCCCTGAAGGCGAAGACGTGCCCAAGCTGGCCGACTTCATCACCCGCATTCGCCCGCTGGCGGATGCCGTGGTCAGCGATGAACTGGGCCGGGTACTGGAAAAGAGCATCAACAAGATTCTCGTCGATCGCCT
>CAXBBA010000434.1:0-2743 GCA_963973805.1 uncultured Halieaceae bacterium
GACTCGGAGCACAATGCCATCTTCCAGTGCCTGCCCGTCGACGGGCAGGCCCGTCCTCACTCCGATGCGATTTCCGGCCTCGTGCTCACCGCCTCCGGCGGTCCCTTCCGCGGGCGCGACGAGGCCTTCCTCGCCCGGGTAACGCCGGAACAGGCCTGTGCCCATCCGAACTGGAGCATGGGGCAGAAGATATCCGTGGATTCGGCCACGCTGATGAACAAGGGGCTGGAACTCGCGGAGGCCTGCTGGCTGTTTCGCCAGCCGGAGCAGCGGGTCGAAGTGGTGGTGCACCCCCAGAGTATCGTGCACTCCATGGTGCGCTACGGCGACGGTTCGGTGCTGGCGCAGTTGGGGCAGCCGGACATGCGCACACCCATCGCCTACGCCCTGGCCTGGCCCCGGCGTATCGACGCTGGCGTGGAAGCGCTGGATCTGATCGCGGCGGCGCGCCTGGATTTCGAGGCTCCGGACACCGATCGTTTTCCCTGCCTGCGCATCGCCCGGGAGTGCATCGCGGCGGGAGGCAGCGCCATGGCGGTGTGCAACGCGGCCAACGAGGAGGCGGTGGCCGCTTTCCTCCGCGGGGATATCGGCTTTACGGCCATTGCGGCCACGATCGAGGAGACGCTCAATCGGATAGCATTGATTGAACCGTCGACCCTTTTGGATGTCGAAGCTGTGGACCGGGAAGCGCGTGACGTCGCCCGACAGGCATTGGTGCGCCGCCCCGTAGCGGTCGCGACCTAAGGCAGATTATGGATCTTCTGTACACAGTACTGGTTACCCTCGGGACGCTGGCGATTCTCGTTACGGTGCATGAGTACGGCCATTTCTGGGTCGCGCGGCGCTGCGGCGTCAAGGTGCTGCGCTTCTCCATCGGCTTCGGCAAGCCCCTGTTCAGCTGGCGCGATCGTCTGGGTACGGAATATGCCGTGGCCGCCATTCCCCTGGGGGGCTACGTCAAAATGCTCGATGAGCGCGAAGCGCCCGTCGACGAGCAGGAAAAGCACCTGGCCTTCAACCGCAAACCCGTTCTGCAGCGCATCGCCGTTGTCGCTGCGGGTCCCGTCGCAAACTTTATCCTCGCCATCGTTGCCTACTGGGGGCTCTTCCTGGCGGGGGAGAGCGGCTATGCACCGGTTATCGGTGAGGTAGAGGTGGATTCCATCGCCGATGTGGCCGGACTTGAGGCGGGGCAGGAAATCGTGGCCGTCGACGGCGAGGCGACGCCCACCTGGCAGGCGCTGTCCTTCCGCCTGCTGGAGCGCATCGGCGATACCGGCCCCATTACCTTCGCCGTGCGCTATCCCGGTTCCGATGTGACCTATGAGTCCCAGGGGCAGTTACAGGCCTGGCTGGCGGGCCACGAGCAGCCGGACCTCTATGGTGGGCTGGGCTTGAGCCTGTACACCCCGCCGGTGGAGCCCGTGGTGGACGAAGTCGTTCCCGCAAGCCCCGCCGAGCGCGCCGGCCTGCAGCCCGGGGACCGCATCATTGCCTCGGACGGCCAGCCCATGGCCCTGTGGGAAGACTGGGTGAGCTATGTGCAGGCCCGCCCGGGAGAAGAATTGCAGCTCGACGTCGCCCGGGGCGCGGAGCGCCTGCTCATCGCCATCACGCCGGAAGCGGAGCAGCGCGACGACGGCGAAGTGGTGGGGCGCGTCGGCGTGGCGGTCAAGGTGCCCGCGATGCCCGAGAGCCAGCGCCGGGAGTTTCGCCGCGGACCGATCGAGGCCCTGGGGGCCGGAATTGCGCGCACCGGCGATATGGTGGGCTTCACGGTGGAGTCCATGGTCAAAATGGTACAGGGGCTTATATCGCCGAAAAACTTGAGCGGGCCCATTACGATTGCTAAAGTTGCGACCACTTCAGCCAAGTCCGGTCTGGAGTCCTACATCGGCTTCCTCGCCCTGCTCAGTGTGAGCCTCGGGGTGTTGAATCTTCTACCCATACCCGTGCTCGATGGTGGTCATTTGCTGTACTACAGCATCGAACTGGTGGCTGGTAGACCGGTGCCGGAACGGATCCAGATGGTGGGATACCAAATAGGACTGATGCTGGTCATCAGCCTGATGGTGTTTGCGCTGTATAACGATTTTTCGCGCCTTTCCTGAGGTGCGGCGGGAGGAATGCCGGGACCTGGAGCCCGGCAGAAACGTGTTGACACAAACAAGAATTCGCAGTGATCTGCTGGCCCTGGTCGGCCTGGTCCTAATAATGCTCAGTCCGTCGCTCCGAGCCCAGGACGCGCAGGCGCCCTCGGCGCCCTTCGTGGTGTCCGACATACGGGTGGAGGGGCTGCAACGCATCGCGGCGGGAGCCGTGTTTGCGGCCATGCCCATTGCCGTGGGGGATGTTGCGGACGCGGCGTCCCTGCGCAGCACGGCTCGCTCCCTGTTTGCGACGGGTAATTTCGATGACATCCGCCTGGGCCGCGATGGCAACGTGCTCGTGGTGGTCGTGGCGGAACGCCCGAGCATCAGCGAGATCACCATCGACGGTAACAAGGCCATTGAGACCGAAGCGCTCCTGGACGGCCTCAAGAGCGCGGGCCTTGCCGTGGGGCAGGTGTTCCAGCGCTCGACCCTCGAAGGCATGCAGCTGGAGCTGCAGCGGCAGTACGTCACCCAGGGCCGCTACGACGCTGCCATCGACGCGGAAGTGATCCCCGAACCACGGAACCGGGTATCCATCGCCATTGACGTGGACGAGGGCACGGTGGCGAGCATCAAGCACGTGAACA
>CAXBBA010000435.1:0-2734 GCA_963973805.1 uncultured Halieaceae bacterium
TGGTGACGGTTACCCCGACGGGATCCTGAGCACCGGCGGGTCCGATGGCGAGCACGCCTACACCTTCCTCAGCGGCACCTCCATGGCCTCGCCCCATGTCGCCGGGGTGGTCGCTCTCATGCTCAGCGTGAACCCGGAACTGGATGGGGACGATATCGACCGCCTCCTTGGGAGCGGCGCCCTCACCGATGATATCGGTGAAACGGGCCGGGACGACCTGTATGGCTACGGGCTGATCAACGCTCGCAAGGCTCTGGACGCGGCCCTGTCCGAAGCGGGGGACAGCAGCAGTGCGGCACCGCGCCTCACCGCTTCGGCCAGCGCACTGAGCTTTGGGAGTACGGCGACGACACGGGAAGTCCTGCTGCGCAATGGCGGCGGCGGTGACCTGGACAATGTGAGCGTGAGCGCGGATCAGCCCTGGCTGACCGTGGATGCGAGCCTCGCCGACGCCAGCGGCCTGGGGACCTATGACATTCGCGTCGACCGCGACGGTCTGGCAGCGGGCGTCTACGAAGGCTCCCTGCGGGCCACGTCCAGCGCCAACAGCGTGACGATTCGCGTACTGCTGTCCGTGGCCGACACCTTCGACTCGGATCTCGGTCAGATCTATCTGCTCGTTTTCGATCCCGAGCTCGATGAAGTGGTGGCCCAGGCCGCACCGACGCTCAGTGGCGGAGAGTATCGCTACGAACTCCCCGAAGTCCTCGCGGGCAGCTACCAGATCTTCGCCGGCACCGATATCGACAACGATTTGCTGATCTGCGATGCCGGTGAGGCCTGCGGTGCCTACCTCACCATCGACCAGCCCCTGACCGTGGATTTAGTGGTGGACCGGGATGACCTGGATTTCCCCATCGAATTCCTCATTGCCCTGCCGGTCACGGGCAGCGCAACGAACGCAGAAAATGCCAGAATAGGCACCTACCGATCGCTGGAGAGAGAGGCCGAGACGCCGTGAACCCCCTGCACCGCTACCTGGCTGTACTGACCACCGCCCTGACCCTGCTGTCCGCCTGTGGCCAGAGCGAATCCGGCGAGGCGCCAGCGAAGCTGGCCGAAACAGAAAGCGTTACCGAAACCCTGGCATCGGCCGCCCCGGACCCGGAGCCTCCGGCGGAGGCTCCAGCGCAGCTGATCGAATCCACCGCGCCGCCCGAAGACAGCTACAACGGATTGCCCGTCGCGTCGCGTCGCTGGACCGGAGACCTGGACGCCCTGGTCGAGGAGCGGGTCATTCGCATCCTCACGGTCTACGGCCCGGGGCGTTTTCACCTGGAGGAGGGCCGGGGCCGGGGCATCATCGCGGAGATGGCGGGGCGCTACCAGGAACACCTGAACCAGGAGCTGGGCCGGGGTCACATCAAGGTCTACACCATGGTGATCCCCGTGGCCCGGGACCAGCTGATTCCCGCGCTCCTGGATGGCCGCGGCGACATCATCGCGGCGAGCCTGACGATCACGCCGGAACGCCAGGAAGAGCTCCTCTTCAGCATTCCCGCCAGTCGGCCCCTGAACGAGATTCTCGTCACGGGGCCCGCGGCTCCCGCCATCGAAACCCTGAACGATCTGTCAGGGGAAACCCTGTACCTTCGCGACGACAGCAGCTACCGCGAGAGTGCCGATGCCCTGAATCAGCGCCTCGTCGCCGCGGGACTCGAGCCCGTGCGCATCAAGTCCATGCCCGGTTCCCTGGAAGACGACGATCTCATCGAGATGGTCAACGCCGGACTGCTCCCCTGGGCCGTCGTGGACTCCTACAAACCGCAGCTCTGGGAAGGGGTGTTCACCGACATTGTCGTACGCGACGACCTGATATTCCGCGAGGGAGGACGTACCGCCTGGGCCATGCGCCCGAACAGCCCCAGGCTCAAGGCCTCGGTGGACGCATTCCTCAAGGAGAACCGCCAGGGCACGCTCTTCGGCAATATCATGATCAATCGCTACATCCGCGACTTCGACTGGGCCGCCAACGCCCTGGGGGACGAGGACTACCAGCGCTTCAACGACCTGCAGCACATCTTCCAGCGCTACGGTGAACAGTACGGCATCGAGTATCTCTTCGCCGCGGCCCAGGGGTATCAGGAATCGCGTCTGGACCAGAGCGTACGCAGCGCCGCAGGCGCCGTGGGCGTAATGCAGCTGCTTCCGGAGACCGCCGCCGACAAGAACGTTGCCATACCCGATATTCTGGACGTGGAATCGAATATCCACGCCGGCATCAAGTACATGGATTTTCTGCGGGACCGCTATTTCTCGGACCCGGACATCACCCCCATCAACCAGGCACTGCTGGCGCTGGGGGCATACAACGCCGGACCCGGCCGCATGATCCGCATGCGCGCAACAGCCGGGAAGAAGGGTTACGACCCGAACGTGTGGTTCGACAACGTGGAGCTGGTGGCGGCCGAAGAAATCGGCCGCGAAACGGTGCAATACGTATCCAATATTTACCGCTACTATCTGACCTATCGCATGGTGGCGAACCAGGAGCTGCGCCACGCCGCGGCCCGCGAGGCCGCCGGCATCAGCGGTGCGCCTGACCTGTAAACACGTAGAACAGATAGCCGCCCATCCAGCCCGCCAGGCCCTGGAGCAACAAACCGTGGAGGTCCCGGACGCTGGCCACGCCATTGAGGCCCAGCACCGCCTTCATGATCAGGTGCAGGGCGATGACCGCCACCAGACCCGCCAACGGATAGAGCAGGAACTTGCCCCGGGGCAGCAGTCGCCC
>CAXBBA010000436.1:0-2729 GCA_963973805.1 uncultured Halieaceae bacterium
AGCCTGCTGGACCAGATCTCGGTGTACAAGACCCGCAGCCGCCAGGGTGAAGCGCTGGCGCGGAAGATTCTGCGGGAGCGTCCGAACCACGACATCGATGTGGTGATCCCGGTGCCCGACTCCAGTCGCACCGCGGGCCTGTCCCTGGCCCAGACCCTGGGCATCCGCTATCGCGAGGCGATCATCAAGAATCGCTACATCGGTCGTACCTTCATCATGCCGGGGCAGCAGCAGCGCAAGAAGTCCGTGCGCCAGAAGCTGAACCCCATCCGCCTGGAGTTCGAGGGCAAGAACGTGATGCTGGTGGATGACTCCATCGTGCGCGGAACCACGTCCAAGCAGATCATCGAGATGGCCCGGGACGCGGGTGCGGCCAAGGTCTACCTGGCCTCCGCCGCACCGCCGGTGCGCTACCCCAACGTCTACGGCATCGACATGCCCTCGGCGCAGGAGCTGGTGGCCCACGATCGCAGCGTCGAGGAAGTCGCTGCGCAGATCGGTGCGGACTGGCTGGTGTACCAGGATCTGGACGATCTGGTGCGCTGCTCGAAAGAGGGCAATCCCGCGATCGAGTCCTTCGACTGCTCCGTGTTCGACGGCAACTACATCACGGGCGATGTGGACGAGGCCTACCTCAACCGCATCGACGAAGAGCGCAATGATGCCGCCCAGGCCAAACGCCGCATCGGCAGCGATGGCGATGGCGTGGTGGTGGGCATCTACAACGATCCGTCGGAGGCGAGTACCGCGTGAGCAAACGAGACGATCCAGTGCTGGAAGACCTGGCCTGGCAGAGCCTGGCGGTGCGAGGTGGTATTCATCGCTCCCCGGAAGGCGAACACAGCGAGCCCATCTTCACCACCTCGAGCTACGTGTTTGACAGCGCCGCCCATGCGGCGGCGCGCTTCGCCGGCGATGAGCCCGGCAATGTCTATTCCCGCTACACGAACCCGACGGTGCGCAGCTTCGAAGAGCGCCTGGCGGCCCTCGAGGGCGCCGAGGCCTGCGTCGCCACGGCCTCGGGCATGGCGGCGATCCTCAGCACCTGCATGGCGCTGCTCAAGGCCGGCGACCACGTGGTCTGCTCCCGGGACGTGTTCGGCACTACGCGCACGCTGTTTGCCAAGTATCTGGCGAAGTTCGGCGTAGAAGTCAGCTTCGTGCCGCTGTTGCCGCTGAGTGGCTGGCGCGATGCGCTGCGCGAAAACACGCGCCTGCTGTATCTGGAAACGCCGTCCAACCCCCTGTGCGAAGTCGCGGACCTGACGGCGATGGCGAACATCGCCGGCAATGCCGGGGCGCGGCTGGTGGTGGACAACTGCTTCTGCACGCCCGCGCTGCAGCGGCCCCTGGACTTTGGTGCGGACGTGGTGATCCACTCCGCCACGAAATTTCTCGATGGCCAGGGACGTTGCGTGGGCGGGGCGGTGCTGGGCAGCGCGGAACTCATGGATGAGGTTACGGGTTTTCTGCGCAGCTGCGGACCCACCATGAGCGCCTTCAATGCCTGGGTATTTCTCAAGGGTCTCGAAACCCTGTCCCTGCGCATGCAGGCGCACAGCGCCGCGGCGCTGGAGCTGGCCACCTGGCTCGAAGCCCAGGTCGGTGTCGAACAGGTGTTCTACGCGGGGCTGGACACGCATCCGGGCCACGGTCTGGCGGCGCAGCAGCAATCCGCCTTCGGCGGCGTGCTGTCCTTCCGCGTACGCGGTGGCCAGGAAGCAGCCTGGCGGGTGATCGACGCCACGCGCCTCATGTCCCTGACCGCGAACCTGGGCGATACGAAGACCACCATCGTGCACCCGGCGACCACCACCCACAGCCGCATTTCGGCCCAGGAGCGGCAGGAGGCGGGCATCACGGACAACCTGATTCGCGTCGCCGTGGGCCTTGAAGACGTCGATGACCTGAAGGCGGACCTCGCCCGCGGTCTGGCGCTGCTGGGCTGACGCCGTGAGCACCGCGAGCAAGGCGCTGGTCGATGGCGCCGTAGCCGAAGTCGCATCGGTGCTGCTGGGCAAGGAGTCCCAGGTGCGCCTGGCGCTCTGCTGCCTGCTCGCCGACGGACACCTGCTCATCGAAGATCTGCCGGGCATGGGCAAGACCACGCTGTCCCACGCCCTGGCTCAGGTGCTGGGCCTGAGCTACAAGCGCGTGCAGTTCACCTCGGACCTGCTGCCCGCAGACATTCTGGGCCTGTCGATCTACCACCGCGAAGACAACAGCTTTCGCTTTCACCCCGGCCCCGTGTTCACCCAGGTGCTCCTCGCCGATGAGATCAATCGCAGCACCCCGCGCACCCAGAGCGCGCTCCTCGAGGCCATGGCGGAGCGCCAGGTTTCCCTCGAGGGCGAGACCCGCGACCTGCCCGATCCCTTCTTTGTGATCGCCACGCAGAATCCCCTGGAGCAGTCCGGCACCTATCCGCTGCCCGAATCCCAGCTCGACCGCTTTCTCATGCGCATCGAGCTCGGCTACCCGGACCCCGGCGCGGAGCGCGAGATGCTGCGCAGCATGGGCGGGAGCCTGAAGAACATGAGCCTGCGTCGCTGCATCGATGAGGCGCAGCTCGCGCAGATTCGAAAGGCCGTGGACGGGGTGCACGCCTCGGATTCCCTGCTGGACTACATCCAGCGCCTGGCGGGGCGCAGCCGCCAGGGTGGCGAGTTCGCCGTGGGGCTGTCGCCCCGGGGTGTGCTCGCCCTGCTCAAGAACGCCAAGACCTGGGC